>JBAUCP010000825.1:0-4273 GCA_049677625.1 Occallatibacter sp.
TAACCTGTAAACTGGTCCCGCTGAACCACGGAGGGCCCAACAACAAGAACAAAAGCCTTCCTAATAAGGAAAAACTGTCAGGGATGTGCCCGGTCTAAAATGTCAGACTTCTGCCCGGCCGTTCATGGAGGAAGAGAGGGAGTTGGGGTATTGGGGATTGTGACGGGTCGAGAGTGGGAGGGTGGGGTCTGTGCTCTCCCACCCTGTCGACAGAAATCCGCCGCGGCGGACGACAGGATGGGGCACGGGATCTTTTGGGACTGGCGGAACCCTTTAGGCTAGCGGGGCGATGGATGCGGGGAACAGGCTCTTGTGGTCGACTGCGCCGTGGCGCTTTGAATCGACCTGGAGGGTGAGCGTCTGCTGCTTTTTGTCGCGCAGGATAGTCACCTGCACGGGCTTGCCCTGGTTGGAGCGGAGCGAGCGCTCCCAGTCGGCAGAGGTGGCGATCGAGTCGGCTCCGACCTTGAGAATCACGTCAAAGGCGTGGAGGCCGGCTGTGGCCGCTTCGCTCTTGCGGGTAACCTGCTTGACCATGAGGCCGCCCTGGACGCCGAGATATTCGGCCATCTGCGAGGTGAGCGGCTCAACCAGCGCGCCCACGTTGAGGCTGCTGCCGAAGAAGGGGAGATGGAAGCCGCCGGACGGAGGAATGTCGCCGCCGCCGCCGGCAAGGATGCCCATGGTGGGCGCCGGCTCAAGTTCGCTGCCGTCGCTGTCGATCTTGTCCCATATGTCGTGATCGAGGGTCTTGCGCTCGGCCAGTTGCACGGCCAGGGTCTGGATGTTGCCGTCCCGGCTGATCTCGAGGCTCACCTTGCGGCCGGGCGGAATCTCGCGGAGCATCTTGCGCAACTGGTCGGAGTTGTCCACGTTCTGTCCGTTGAGGGCCAGCACCACGTCGTTGATCTTGAGCCCCACTTGGCCGGCGGGCGCATCATGATCGATGAGCGTGATGACCGCGCCGCGCGTTTCCTTGAGCTTGAGGGTCTGCGCCTTGTCGGCGTCCACATCGGCGATGGATACGCCCAGGTAGCCCTGCGAACTGGAATGGACGAGAAGCGGAAACGGATTTTCGAAGAACTGGATGATGGGGTTGATTTGCGCAGGCGCGCGATGCGGCGCAAGCGCCAGGCACGCACCCGCCGCTACACATGCGATCCAGGTTGCTTTCCCGTGGAGTTTCCGGTTTGGCCTCAAAAGGTGCTTCATATTTTTCCTCCCGTTCTACTCCCGCTCCGTTCCACGCTCTGTTTAAAAAATGGCGCGATAGCCGGGCGGCAGGCAGATCTCAACAAGAAAATCTATTGAATCTCCGGCACCCGGCTCAAAACCTGCCGGGATACATTCCGGATCTGGGGATTATCATCCGAAGTCGATACCGAATACAAGACCTGGCGCACGCTGGTGTCAGCCTCAACCGGCTCCAGCAGGCTGATGGCGTCAGAGCGAACGTGGGCGTCGCTGTCGTTGAGCAGCGCTTCCAGAACGGCGTCGCGCACGCGCACATCTTCCGCAACATAAGGCTGCAGGCCCTCGAGCGCCTTCTCGCGGACCTCCGCGCTCTTGTCGTAGCGCAGGGCCACCATCAGCGCGTCGCGTATGCCGGAGGGCTGGCAACTGTGGCCGGCGCGGCACTCGGCCGCCAGCAGGCCCACGGAGTCGTCGCGAACGCCTGCCGAGGCTGAGTTCTCCGTGGCCAGCATGAGCAACTGGCGAATCTGCGGGTCGTCCAGCGAGCCCTCGATGCGGTGCGGCACGAGCTGGTTATAGGTAACGTCGACAATCTCGGTGTTGGGCTGGCGCTTGATGGCGGAGACGCTGGCAACGTTGGCCAGTTCCGGCGCGCCCGCTGCCTGCTGCACGTCTTGCGCCGCGGCAGCCTGCACCACTGCGGCGCGGGCGGCGCGGTTCTGCGCATATTCGTACTGGCCCAGGCAGCCGGCGCCGGCGCCTGCAACCAGAAGCAGAACAGCGGCGACGGGGGCGGACTGCAGGCGGGCAAAGTTGTTGACAACGCCATGGCTCCAGCGCTCATACCAGCGCTTGGGCGGGAGCGAGTCAAGCGCCTCGTCAAGACGCAGGCGGGCGCGGGCCACCAGGTTCGGCGCCGGCTCACGAACCGGGTGGGCGTTGAGCACGGTTTTGAGCGCCAGCACGTGCTCGCGCTCCTTCTGGCACTCCAGGCAGGCCGCCACATGACGCTCCAGCTCATGCGCCTGTTCGTCGGGAAGCTCGCCATAGGCCGCAGTTACAATTCGCTCCTGTGCAAGTTCGCAATTCATCGCTACGTCCTTCCAGCCTCAGAAAAAGTGCAGCTTTTAGCTTTTAGCTTCCAGCCTCTAGCTTTTCGTGCCTAACAGCGGCTCATCATCTCAGCTTTTGAGGCGTATCGCTCAATCGATGATCTCGATCTACCTCAGTCAAGCTAGGAGCTAAAAGCTAGCAGCTAGAAGCTATTTCAACTCCGCCAACTGCGATCTCAATTTCTTGGTCGCCCTGAACAGGGTGTTTTTGGCGGTTTCTTCGGTGGTGCTCAACATCTCTCCGATGGTGCGCAGGCGGAGACCCTGGTAGTGCTTCAGCTCAAAAACCATGCGCTCGCGCGGGGTGAGCTTGCCGAGCGCCGTCTGAATCTTTTCGCCCAGCAGCTTGCGGTCGAGCTCGCGGGCGGGGTTTGAAAACGAGCGATCGTCAGAGACGGCGGCCAGCAGGTCGATCTCGTCGCCGGCGCGGTCCAATATCACGGCGTGGTCTTCGCGGCGGGTCTTGCGGCGCCGCAACTGGTCCAGGCAGAGGTTGGTGACGATGCGGTAAATCCAGGTGTAAAAGGAGCACTCGAAGCGGAAATTGCCGATGTACCGGTAGGCCTTGAGGAACGCCTCCTGGTAGATATCTTCAGCGTCGTGCTCGGAGCCGGTGAGGTGCAGGGCGAGCCGCAGCACCTGATGTTCGTATTGGCGCACCAGCGCGTCAAAAGCGGTGCGCGAGCCGGACTGGGCCTCGCGGATCAAGTCCATCTCGGCTTCGCGGGCCTGCAACCGCTCCGCTCCCTGAGCCGTGCCGTCGCGGCCCTCGCGGTTGGTTCCGCCCATTGCCCTAGTCGCATTCATGCCTGCTGAGGATTGTACCCTTCGGCTGGCCGGCCAGGCCAAAGCCCCGGAAGTTTGCGCCGGGGAGACAGGTAAGGTCAATGCGTCCGCTGCCATCGATTTCTCCGCTCCGATAGACTCTGTGCGTATCTCGATAGACGGGGGATGGCGGGTTTGGTAATCCGGCGGGCGGTTACCGGGCGCTCAAGGGGTGGAAAGGGTTCTCCGGGGCTGAAGCCCGCGATTGTTTTGGCTGGCTGATGTACGGGCTGAAGCCCGTACCCTTCAAGACCAAATCGGCCAATTTCGGTACGGTTGAATCCGCGCCTTTTCAAGACAGATTGCGGCCTCCGGTAGACTGGGAAGCGATGACTGGGAATCTTTTTGGAGATGCAAAGGCAGGCGAGGGTGCGGCCTGGTTTACGGCGCACTGCGACGGCGGATCGCGCGGCAACCCCGGGCCGGCCGGGTATGGTGCGGTGATCGAGGGGCCCGAGGGGCAGGTGGTGGCGCGGCTGAGCGAGTACCTGGGCCCGCAGACGAATAACTACGCGGAGTATTCGGCGCTGCTGGCGGTGCTGGACTGGGCGCTGGCGAACGGGGCCAAGCAGTTGCGCGTGGTGTCGGACTCCGAGCTGATGGTGAACCAGATGAAGGGCCGCTACAAGGTGGCCAGCCCCGGATTGCGGCCGCTGTGGGAAGAGGCGAAGCGGCGGGCCGCGCGGTTGGACCGGTTCGAGATGCGGCACACCTTGCGCGGGGGCAACCAGGAGGCGGACCTGCTGGCGAATGAGGCGATGGATCGGGGGCAGGGGAAAAGCGGAGTTGGCTGGGTTAGCGGAGCTAGCGGGGTTGGCAAGTCGGCGGGTCAGCGAGTCGGCGAGTCAGCGGGGCCGCGGCAGGTGCTGGAGGGGTATGTCAAGGATGGGGTGGTGCATCTGCTGAATGGCGAGCTGCCGGATGGGGTGTTTGTGAAGGTGACGCGGGAATAAGATTGCAAATGGAGCCGATCCTTATTTCACTGCTCCGTGCGTGACAGGGTCGACCCGAACAAATCGAATTCCATCCCACCTATACCGCGTTTCAATATAGCCGGATGAGCAACAATCTCCTGTAGCCATTTTCGGATCCAAGAGATCGAAGGCAAGTTTTCCATTGTCAGCATGTACTCCGTACAGGCC
>JBAUCP010000826.1:0-8450 GCA_049677625.1 Occallatibacter sp.
GGCCACAGCTCGCGCGGCATCTTGCCCACCTCGGTCGTGATCCGTCCCAGCACGTGCCGTCCGCCCGGCCCCGCCGCGCCGGCCAGTTGGCCTGTGAGCCGGCCGGAGCGGTGAAACAGCGACGTCACCGCCAGCCGCGCCAGCCCGCAGCGCGCAATCGGCGAGGCAAAGCGAATCAGTCTTCTGCCGCGCTCCAGCTCGCTCTGCTTGGCCTGGTCCAGCGGCGGCCACTCCTCGCAGCGCATCGGGTCCACCAGCACCATCCCGGCCACGTCCTCCGGATAGCTGAGCGCGTAGCGCCGCATCACCAGCCCACCGAACGAGTGGCCTACCAGGATGTAAGGCGGCTTGATGCCTCCGCGCTGCAACATCTCGTGCAGCTCCGCCGCAATGTTGCTGGGCGTGCGCGCCGTGCGGCAGGGGCTGCTCCATCCCAGCCCGCCGCGGTCGTAGGATGCGGTTCCCGTGAACTGCGCCACCGACTCCTGAATGCGCCGCCAGTTGAGATTCGTCGCGCTGATGCCCGCCTCGAACAGCACCGTCGGCTCGCCTGAGCCCGCTTCCAGCACGTAGAGCCGCGCTCCGCGGCCAATCGCGATCCAACGCCCTGGGCTTGCGTAGAGCCGCGCATCCCGCCGGCTGCCGAGCATCTCGTAAAGCACTCCCGCCGCCACCATCGCGGTGATAAAGAACACAATCCAGAGAGCAATACTCATAACCGTTCCTAGAACCGCGTGACTAAAACCGCGTGAGTTGTCCGGCGCTGAAATCGTTAAGGTGAAGATTGGCCTTCGCGCTGCCGCGATCGATGATCAGCAGCGTTTCGCCGCCCTGGCCGTGCGTTTTTTCTTCCACCTGGCTTGCTGACCACACGCCGCCGTTGTGCCGCAGGCCGTAATACGTAAACTGTTTCACCGCGCCGGCGCCTTGCACGGTCTTCTCCGCGTACACAGGGAATCCGATCGTATGGTCGAGCCAGGTCTTCACCTGAGCGTAGTGCGTACGATCGGCCGGGCCGGGCTTGCTCTCGACCAGGTTGCAATCGCGCGCGCCAAACTTCGTCTCCGCGTCCAGGGTCTGCTCCGGCCAGAAGTACTGGGCCTCCAGAAAATCCTCATAGCTGAATCCCGGGCCCAGCGGACCATCGCTCCATTTGTCAAAGGGCAACGCGGCCATCTCCTGCCCGCCGGGCCGCGCAATCTCAATCGAGCTCTCTCCGTTGAAGTGCATCTCCAGCAGAACATGCTCGCGCGCCGTCGCAGGCGACGTGATCTCCACCAGCACGCGCAGCACGCCCGGAAATCCATGCGCCTTGATTGTGATGCCATAGCTGGTCCGCGCGCCGCTTGCGTTCACGCGCACCAGCCGGCCCGTCGTCTCGAAATCCGCCGCCTCCACGCGCTGCCGCTGCGCCGCGAGCGCCGTGTGTGCATCGGTGGCACGCGCCGGAACCGCAAGCGGAGCGGCGCACGCCAGCAGGGCGCACAGCAAACCCGCGCCCGCCCTCATGCTTCAATCCTTCCGTCGCGGATGCGAATGTGATGCGGCGCCGAGCAGGCAATCTCCTGGTCGTGGGTCACAATCACCAGCGTCATGCCGCGCTGGCGCTGAATGCCTTTCAGAATCTCCATGGTGTGCGCCGAGTTCACGCTGTCCAGGTTGCCGGTGGGCTCGTCGGCCAGCAGGATCGCCGGATCGTTGGCCAGCGCGCGCGCAATCGCCACCCGCTGCCGTTCGCCGGCAGAGAGCTCGTTGGGATAATGGCGCATCCGGTTGTTCAGGCCCATCTCGGTCAGCAATGCCTCGGCACGCTCGGCGCGCTCGCTGGCCTTGCACTTGCGCGCCAGCATGGCCACCTGCACGTTCTCGATTGCGCGCAGCGTGGGCAGCAGATAGAAGGCTTGAAAGATGAACCCCACCTTGCGGGAACGATAGGTGTCCAGATCCATCGCCGAGCCCAGCGCCGAGTCCTCAAACAGCACCTCTCCGCTCGAGGGTGAGTCGAGCCCGCCCAGCAACTGCAGCAGCGTCGATTTCCCGCTTCCGCTCGGCCCGCTGATGGCCACATAGTCGCCGGCGGCAATCGACAGGTCCACGCCGCGCAACGCTTCGATGCGCCCATCGTCGTAGTCCTTTTTCAGGCCGCGCGCCTTCAGGATCGCGTCACTCATGCAGCGGGTCTCCTGCGGGCAGAGAATGGGGCAACATGGAGCGCGCAGCGCGGGTCAGGCCGTTCCCGAAAGGAAGACTGGAAGCCCTGAAATCCTGCGAAAAAATCGAGTGTCTCTAGCATCGGAGAAGGGTTGCGACCGCAAGTTTACCGGCTGCCGCGTTCGGTGTCCATGGTGAATATGTTCAAGTCGCGCGCGTAACCCAGGCGCAAACATGACCGGCGCCGTCCGCCGCACGCACTGCCATCGCTCTGAAATGCGCGATGCCGCAAAAAAAGGCAGGAAACCGTCTGTGTGCCAGTCCTTCGAGCGCAGAACGCCTGCGAAGAAAAATGAGGCACAACCGTCGGCAACCTGCCTTTTCGATTTTCTTGGTGCAGCGCAGGGCTGTTCAAAGCCCCGCATTTCCATAGCATTTTCGGAATTGGTGTAGACCGACAGCACACACTCAAGTGGCTTTTTCATCAAGAAAAAGCCACCTTTCACGGCTCTCAAAAAGTCTACGTGTATTCCGAAAATGCTCTAGCTCAACCGTTCAGCAGTCGTTCAGCGTCCGCGTCCACCGCCGCCGCCGCTGCCTTTGCGCGCCGTGTAGCAGTCCCGGCAAAACACCGGGCGGTCACCGCGCGGCTCAAACGGCACTGTCGTTGGCTGCCCGCAACCTGAACAGATAACAGGAGTTCCATGCGAAGGAGCTGAACGGTAACCACCACCGCCGCCGCCCCCGCCTTGATCGTTCTTCTTTGCCTGACGGCAAGGCTTGCAGCGTTTCGGGGTCGAGTAACCGCGTTCTTGAAAAAACGTTTGATCGGCAGCGGTGAACGTAAAATCCTGTCCACAATCGCTGCATGTTAGTTGCATGTCTCCGGCCATAAGGGGTCTCCGTTCAGTTCTCCTTGTGGGGCAATTGTACAGCCCATTTCGTAATTTGCGAAAAAGATTTCGTTTTTGAATTGATAAACTTAGGCCGAAGACCTGACTTTTGGCCCGGTTTTCGTCCCGTGCGCGGGCGCTCGGCTATAGTGGCTCTTGGCGGCAAGCTGCGTCTTCCCGGCCACTTATCGGCTCAAGATCAACTCAGGGCCGTGTTCTTTCCTGCTTAGGACCTGCTTCGGATATCGATCCGCATGACCAAAACCCCCAACCCGGAGCACGAAGCCGACTGCATCCGCCGCATTCTGGGCGGCGAAAAGCAGCTCTTTCACGAGCTCATCCGGCCCTGCGAGCGCTCCATCTACTTCCTGCTTTTTTCGCTGCTGCGCAATGAGACAGAGGCGGAAGACGCGGCCCAGGACACGGCCATCAAGGTCTACCGCAACCTGCATTTGTTCCGCGGCGACTCGCAGTTCCGCACCTGGGTGCTCTCCATCGCCCGCAACGAGGGGCTGGGCCGGCTGCGCAAGGCCCAAACCCGCCGCGAGGACTCGCTGGACGCGCTCACCGACGGCGAGGCCGGTGACTTTACTCCCGCCGTGCTCACTAGTTGGCGCGAAATCCCCGCCGAGGCGCTGGAGCGCCAGGAGCTCGGCGTCCTGCTCCGCAAGGCCATCGAGGGCCTGCCGGAGATTTACCGTAACGTAGTGCTGCTCAGAGACATCGAAGAGATGGACGTGCGTGAAACCGCCGCCGCGCTGGGCATAGCCGAGGGCGCTGTGAAGGTTCGACTGCACCGCGCGCGGGCTCTTTTGCAGCGGAGCCTGGCGCCGCAATTGAAGGGGTTTGCGCCCAGGCGGGGCAAGCTGTTTGGGTGGGTGAAATGAGGATCGACTGCAAACACGTCTGGGAGCACATCTCCGCCTACATTGACGGCGATGTGGACGCGGAGCTGCGCGCGGAGATCGACCGCCATCTGGAGACCTGCGAGATCTGCTGTGCGGTCCTCGACTCGACCCGCAACGTCGTAGTCCTGCTCGCCGACGACCGCGTCTTCGAGCTGCCCGCCGGCTTCACTGACCGCCTCCATGCGCGCCTGGACCAAGAGCTGGCCCCTAGTGAGGGGACGTAGCCGATACGTGAGGTGAAACTTCACATACTGCCCATTCGAATAAAAAGTATGGCCCCGGACAGATCGATTTGTCCGGGGCCATTTCTTTTGAAGAGAAGCGTGCAGCTAGTAGTTCAGACGCAGCGAAAACTGAATCTGCCGGGGAACGTTGAAGGTAGAAGAAGAACAGCCCACACCGCCGGCCGAGTAGCATACCGTTCCGTCGGAGCCGCTGGGGTTGGGAAGATTCTGGTGGTTAAAGACGTTGAAGGCGTCCACGTTCAGGCGCAGGTTTACGCGCTCTGTTATGGGGAAAAGCTTGAACAGCGAGGCATCGGCATTCCAGTTCCACGGGCCGTTCAGGATCGTATGGCCGAAGGGATTGGTTACGTCGATGGCGCTCTCCGAAGCCCCGTTGTCGTTGTTCGCCGGGACAACGCCGTAGCCAATCACGGTGCCATTGGCCTGCTGCGAGCCGCCAGAACTTCCGACTCCGGTGACGCCGCTCATGGCGACGTCATTGTCGCCATAGTACTTGTCCACGACTGTCTTACCGTTGGCCGGCGCGCTGCACGAGGTGTCCAGAGGCGCCTGATAGGACGCCCAGCCGCTGGGCAGGTTGTTGACAACGGTCGTCAAGCCCGCCGAGCATGCATTGCTGGAAACCGCCGTGGGAGCAATATATCCGTTGAACCACTCGTAGGCCTTCAGGCAAGTGCCGCTGCGGCAATCGGTGATGGGCGCGCTCTTTTTGTAAATCTTGAGCGGATTCGCCGGTCCCCAGTTCGTGCTGGTGATCGCGAAATCGGTAATCTCGACCCCTCCGGCGCCGGATATCTGCCAGCCGCCGACCGCTTCATTGAGAGGCTTGTTGACACCGCTCAACCAGCGCTTGCCGCGGCCAAACGGCAGGTCGAGAAGGCCGTTGAACTGCAGGTGCTGCGGCGGCGTGTTGGTGTCCACCATGTAGTTTTCCCAGCGGTTCAGCGCCTTGTAGTACTGCCAGGGCTGAACGCCGGCAGGAGGAGGCGGTGGAAGATTCGGCGGCCCTGGCATTGCGGAATTGGCATCGGCAGGCCCCACCGTCACCGTGTTCGCGCCTGCGCCAACGTAGTTGCCGATGTAGCTGTTCACGTAGTTGATGTAGGGATCGACATAATCGCCGCCTTCCCCGCCGTAGTCGCCGCCGGTACGCAGGTTCTTCTCCCAGACATACATGACCTGCCAGGCCGACCCGCTATGGAAGAGCTTCTGATAGTTGGCCTGCAGCGCGTGGTAGTTTGACCAGCCGGTCTTTTGAATCTGCTTGCTGCCGTCACCATAGGTCAAGTTGTCGTATGGACCTTCACCGGTGTTGGAATTGTAGGGTCCAAACGCACTCGAGCTTGGCGTCTCCGCGCCTTGTTGGATCTCCCAACTGTACGTCGATGGATGGTTGTTGTAGTAGAAGTAATTGTTCAAGTTGGTTCCGTGCGTGTAGAGGTAGCTCACGCGCAGCACCGAGCCCCGCTTGATCGGTTGCTCGATAGTGAAGTTGGCCTCGTCGACATACGTGGGCGGGTAAACGGGATCGATGTTGGTGATGCCCAGGCCGGGCGGGATTGCGGTGGTGTTATTGCTATTGACCACGCTTGCGCTATTGGCGCCCATAATTGGCGTGCCGCCCGCGGTCGTCGGATTGGTGGTGTTGAAGTTGAAGCTCGACGCGCTATTCGGCGCGGCCAGCAACATGTAGTTGGAGTGGGGCGTGTATTGGGAGCTGGTATAGTTCTCCGAATAGCCCACGTTGAGGGGGTTATTTGTGTCCTCCTCGCGGTAGCCCTCGCGGACGGGCACAGGATAGATATACCGGCCAACTGCGCCGCGCAATACTGTGCCCCATTTGCCGAACGGCTGCCAGGCCGCTCCCACCCGTGGAGCGAAGTTCAGGTTGTAGTTGTACACCAGCATGGAAGGCAAACCCGCCTGCGATGGCGTTTCGAATTTCGCGCCCTGGCCCGTGCCGCTGAGGTTTTCGTCGTTGGCAATGATGGCCGCCGTGGTCAGGCCCTCCGATTCCAGTTGCGCGAGCGTGCCGGAGGTAACGATGGCGTCGTTCTTGATGTCGAAGCCCATCATCTGACCCAGACCTTCCCAGGCTGCCGGGTGAGCCTCATAACGCAGGCCAAGGTTGAGCGTCAGGTTGTTGCGCACACGGTAGTTGTCCTGGATGTAGGCGTCAAATTCCATGTCGTGCAGGTGCTGGTACGGAGCTTGCAGGTTCACACCGTAGGTGTAGGCTGAGCCCAGGAATTCGTCGGCGTTTGCATTTCCCGAGTTCGAGTAGGCGCTGGCGGCCGAGGCACTGTAGGTAGAAGGATTCAGCAGGCCGGTTCCCAGGCCATCGAATTCAAGGGAGTCCTTGCTCCTGTCCGGCAGCGAGCCCATGTGCTCAAAGCGGTAACGGCCTCCGAACATCAACTGGTGTTTGCCCAAAGTCTTGGTCAGGTTCTCATCCACGTTATACGTGGTAGTGGTCACGCTGTAGGAGAACATGGTGCCGTCGAAGGGCTGGAATAGCGCGGCCACGTTGCCGTGAGTAGTCGAGCTGCCCTCAACAATGGGAAAGCCGCTTTCGCCGAAGTTATTGGGCAGGCCCAGTTCCGACTCAAAGTCGGTGTTCTGTATGGGGCCGGACCAGGTAATTTCGCCATACCAGGTCTGGCTCAGAACCGTTTCCGAAACGAAGCTCGGCGAAAAGATGTGGGTGTAGCCAATCGCGGCCGCATCCACGTGGGCGGGTTCGAATTCGGTACCGCTCACCCACTTCGGAATGCCTGCGCCGCTCGGAGACGGAGCGGTGGCAGGCAGAGTATAAGCCTGCGCCGGATCGTTACGCGCTACCAGGTTGGAGTCCGGGTTGTGCGTGAACCGCACATAGGCACGGTTGTTCTCGTTGAAGTCCTGGTCCACGCGGAAGGTGATCTGCGGTTGCACGTCAAGCTCGAAGTAGTTTGTGTCGAGGTTCGTCCCGACAAGCGGATTCACTCCGGCGAGGCTTGGCGTGGGCAGCGGCGTCATTTGCATGAACGTGGCCGCGAGAGGAGCTTCGCGGGACGGATTAATAAAGTTGTAAGACGATCCCGTCGCGGGGTTGCCTGGGAACGGCGTGCGGCAGTAAGCATTGGCGGGCGCAGCTGAGCCGGCCGCAGTGGGTTCCGGGCACGCGGCCGTATTGGCCATCCCGGTCGTGGCGGGGTCGTAGAGTTCCTGCAGGACGTTCGAGCTGCTGGTCAACCCGCTGAAGTCACCGCTCCTCATGGCCTGCGTGGGCGTGGATTGTGACTGGAAAGGCGACTGCGCCAGCGAATAGCGCTCGTAAGCAAAGAAGAAGAACGACTTGTTCTTCCCGTGGTAGAGATGCGGAATCACGATCGGGCCGCCCACACTCGCGCCCGCCTCATTGCGGATGTACTCCGGCGCAGCATAGTTGGTGGGATTGTTGCGCGTGCGCGCGACGCCGAAGGCGTTGTTGCGCGCGGTCCAGAATGCCGAGCCGTGCAGCGAGTTGGTTCCGGATTTGGTGCTGAGGATGGCGGTTGTGGGGGCCGCATATTGTGCCCCGCCCGCCTCATCCTCCACACGGACCTCCTGAATCGTATCCGGGTCCACCATCTGCTGTTGGCCCTGGTGCACGCCGCCGAATTCGCGGTTCGTGATGGTGGCGCCGTCCACCTCATACTCCGTTGCCGGGCCTTCCTGGCCGTTGCCGCAGGAACTGGATTCGGGGCAATTCTCCAATCCCGGCGTAGTCTCGTTGACCAGGGTAATGATGTTGCGGCCGTTCATCGGCAGCTCGTTGATCCTGGCATTTTCGAGCGTCGACGTGATCGAGCCATTGTCGCTGGTGACAAGCTGCACGGAGTCCGCATTCACCGTTACCTGCTGGTTCACGGTGCCCGTACTCATGGCCACATCGGCCACAAAGGTCTGGCTCACCAGCAGTTCAAGGGTCCTATTGTAGGTCTCCATGCCCGGCGCGGTAACGGTCACGACATAAGTGCCTGTGAACAGCCCCGGCGCCTGGTAAAAGCCAACGCTGTTGGACTTTGTATCGATGGCCTCGCCAGTAGCCTGGTTGGCGACGTGGATTGTGGCATTCGGAATGACCGCGCCCGTGGGATCGGCGACCGTGCCCTGGATGGAGCCGGCGCCGCTCTGCGCGAATGCGCCGGCGCAGCAGAGTGCGGCTGCAAGCACGGCGCAGATCGGCAGAACCGGTATCCGCAGCGTCCGGAATGCGCGCGTCAAATATC
>JBAUCP010000827.1:0-1702 GCA_049677625.1 Occallatibacter sp.
TTCCGCTGGCCGCACCGGCAGCCGTGGGATCGAACTGGACGGTCAGCGTGACGGTCTGGTTCGGGTTCAGGGTCAAGGGAAAGCTTGAGCCGGAGACGGAGAAGCCGGTACCGGTGAGCGTAGCCGAATTGACGGTTACCGCAGCAGTGCCGGTCGAGCTGAGTGTGACAGACTGCGTTGTGGCCGAGTTCACCGCAACACTGCCGAAGCTCACGCTTGAAGAACTGACGCTCAGAGTTGGCACAGCAGCGTTCAACTGCAGAGTGAAAATCGGGTCTGAGCTCGCGGCGGTTGCCGAAAGCGTGACGGTCTGCGCGGTGCTGACTGACGAGACGGTAGCCGAGAAGCTGGCGCTGGTAGCGCCCGCAGCCACGGTGACCGAAGCGGGCACGGTGACTGAGGAGTTGTTGCTGGTCAAGCTCACCGAGAACCCGCCAGTGGCAGCGGCTGCGTTCAGCGCCACGGTGCAGGCGTCGGTGGCTGCCCCGGTCACGGAGGAGGTCGAGCAGGTGAGCGCGCTCAATACCGGTGCGACGCTCAGCGCGAGGCTGGCCGATCCGGCGCCACCACTGTTAGTCGCGGTCAGCGTGACCGCTGACGTTCCTGCCGCTGTCAGCGTACCGGAGATCAACCCGGTGGTGCTGTTCAGCGTGAGTCCAGCCGGCAATCCGGTGGCTCCGTAGCTGGTGGGTGAATTGGTCGCGGCGATCTGGTAGGAGAAGCTGCTTCCCACCGTTCCGCTGGCCGAGGCCGCGCTGGTAATCACCGGCGCCGCGGCTTTGGATCCGGCTGAAAGCGGCTTGAACGCTACCATCTGGTTGGTCCAGCGGTCAGAAGCATTCGTGTACGGCGTATTGGTGGCTGTTGCCGCGGTTTGAACCCAGTATTCCGGCCAAACGTAGCCAACGGCCGCAACATCGGTAAGCGTGTAATTCTGGCCGGTGGTTGGAACCTCATAAGAAGTCATAAGATTGCCGATCACCAGCTCTCCGGCAACGGCGGGAGTTAGAGCCGAGCCAGCTGTCGGGTTGGCCTGTGAAGCCCCGTCCTGCTGCTCGGTCATGGTCGCGTCCTGGGGAGTGGAAGTCGCTACTCCGGTCCAGGACTGGCAAGCCATCGACTGATAGGAGCGGGCTCCGCCGGTCCACGCCACCGACACGCTATAGCTTCCAGCAGCAGCGTTTGGAACCGCAAAAATGCCAAGCTGCTGTGTCATCGCCGTATTTGTGTGCATGGCGATGGCCGGTGAATAGGCGCCGTTTACGGGATCGGAAACGGAAGAGAGTTGGACGTCGGATTCGATCGATACTTCACAGACAATCAGATCGCCGGCGGCCACGTTGGACAAAGATACAGTAAGCGGCGAAGCGGTCACGGTTGCGCCAATATCGGTAACCCCATGGGCGTTCCGCTGAATACCTGTTGTCGCCACCGCATTTAGTTGCAGCGCGAAGGTCTTGGATACACTCCCATTGGTTGCCGTCAGCGTAGCGGTCTGCGCGGTCGAAACCGCTGCGGCAGTCGCCGAGAAGCTGGCGGTGGTGGCGCCTGCGGCCACGGTGACCGAAGCGGGCACGGCGACTGAGGAGTTGTTGCTGGCCAGGCTCACCGAGAACCCGCCAGTGGCAGCGGCTGCGTTCAGAGTGACTGTGCAGGCGTCGGTGGCTGCTCCGGTCACGGAGGAGTTGGAGCAGGAGATCCC
>JBAUCP010000828.1:0-3338 GCA_049677625.1 Occallatibacter sp.
GTTGTAGAGGGCCCGCGCTTCATCTCCCATTCCGCCGGTGATGGTGCGGACCAGGGCTGGGTCCCATGTAGCGCCCATGGCGATGGCGGCGGGAAACAGCGTTGTGGGCTGCTTAGCCCACACGCCGTGCAGGGTCTGGTTCCATCCACCCCACGCTGACACGTTGAGGCGTGGAATGCCGGCATTCAGATGGTTCAACTGCTGCGCCTTCTCTTCCAGCGTCATGCGCGATATGAGGTCGGCGATACGCTGCTCGGTTGGCTTTGACGGATCGAGATACGCCGGACGCGAGGCATCCTGCGCATGGGCGCAGCACAGGCAAAGCAGGAGGCTAGAGGCAACAAGCACAGATTTCATCGTTTGATCTCCGGTGAGCAGCCGATACACGTTAGCGGCTACTTATTTGGCACGCAGCGGCTCAATGACCGACGCCATATCGAGTTCGCCGAAGCCCTTCGCTTCGGCGGCTTCAAAAAGGTTTCGTGCCGCTTCTGCCGTCTTCAAGTCAACGTTGCAGGTTGCGGCCTCGGCCTGCGCATAGAGCATGTCCTTGGTCATGAGCTTGAGAAGAAAATTCACGGCATAATTGCGGTTGACCATCCGCTCTGAGACCGCCGCCAGCAGCGGACTTGCGGGCGCGCCGGAGTTCAGTATCGAGAGAGCCTTCTGCGGGTCGAGTCCGCTGCGCTCAATCCATGCAAGGCCCTCTGCCAATGAAGCTGCCTGCACTCCGCACAAGAAATTGTTGATCAACTTCATTTTTGCGCCGCTGCCAAGCGGGCCCAAATGAACAATGCCCTTGCTCATCGCCTTCAGCACCGGAGTGGCGGCGGCAAGGGCGTCGTCGCTGCCACCCACCAAAAATGTGAGTTGGCCGGCGGCGGCCTGGGCACGGCTTCCGGTCACTGGAGCGTCAAGCAGCTCCGTTCCTCGCTGCGCGGCAAGCACGGCAAGCTCCGCGATCCATGCCGGGCTCACCGTGCTCGATTCAATCAGGATCGCGCCTGGTTCCACACCTTCGAGGGCACCGTCTTTGCCCGCCCACACTTCGCGCGAAGCCCCATCGTCCGCCAGCATGCCGATAACGATCGATGCACCCTTTGCGGCCTCTGCCGGCGTGGAGGCAAGCCGCGCACCAGCGCCGATTAACGCCTGCGCCTTGGCAGCCGTGCGGTTGTAGACCGTGAGCGAAGATCCCGCCTTGAGCAGATTCGCCGCCATGCCCGCGCCCATTGTGCCCAGGCCAAGTATCGCTACGCCTTTTCCCACAAAATATTCCCTCTCAAATCAGGCAAGTGAGCGCACTGTCACCAGCCGGTTCCCTTCCCTTGCCTCTACGCGGATTGGGTTGCGCAAGGCGCGCCCGAATCCCTCGTAACGCACTTCCATCCAGTCGCCATCCTGAAGCGCCACGTGATCGCCGAAGCTGAGCGAGTGTGCGCCGAAGAAATGCACATGCACGTCGCCGGGCTGGCGATGGCCTTCAAATTTGAAGTGATGATGCTCGAGATTCGCAAGGCTGTGGCACATGTTCGTCTCGCCCGTTTCCACTGCCTTGGACCAGACTGTTTCCGTTCCACGCAGGATCCGCACTTCCCCGGCAACGGCCTGAAACTCCGCGCCTATCACCAGCTCAGGCCCCACGCTACACGTGCGCAGCTTCGATCCGGCAAGGTTCAGGTAGTTGCGCTTCTCGAACTGATGATCGGAGAACTCGTTGCCCAAAGTCATGCCCAATCGGTACGGAGTTCCGTCCTCGCCGATCATGTAGATGCCAGCAACCTCAGCCTCTTCGCCTCCGTCTTCGGCATAAGGTGGAACTGTCAAAGCCTCAAGCGGCGCGCGCAGGATGGAACCGTTGCCCTTGTAAAACCACTCCGGCGCATTCCCGATCTCGCCTTCTCTGGGACGTCCGCCTTCCACGCCCCACTGAAACATCCTCATGCTGTCGGTTAGAGGCGCGGTGGTCTCTTGCGCAACCGCATCGGCTTTCTGCGCGCCGGCGGCGTGCATCGCCTGCCTGTCCCTGGCGCTTCCCAGGTGGGTCAGGCCAGTACCCGCGATCATCACGCGCGATGGCGATCCCGGAACGTCGATGGGCGCCAGCAACCGCCACTCGGAGGTTCCCGAATACACCGCGTCGTAGCCCAGCGTTTCGGCGTTTGCAAGCGCAATGGACTGCTCGGCGAGTCCCCGGCCACTTTGCAGGCAGCGCTTTGCCAGTTCGTAAACGCTTTGTATCTCCCCGAGGCAGCGAAGATATGGTTCTTCCACCATCGCGACCCGGCGCGACGATCCATTGCCGATTTGAACCAGATGAACCATGACCAGAGCTTCCCTACTCGATAATCTTGAATCGCTTCAACGATTCCTCATTCACAGTCAAACCAAGTCCAGGGGTGTTCTCATCGAGATCGATGTAGCCGTCTACCGGCTCAGGCTCGCCGTCGAAGATGTACCAGAACAGCTCGTTGCCTACTTCCACATCGACCTTGGGAAAGAACTCCGCCATGGGCGAGTTGAGGCTGGCCATTACCACGTGGAAGTTGTGCATCTGGCCCGCGTGTGGAATTACCGGAACCTGATACGCCTCGGCCATGGCCGCGATTTTACGCGCCTGGCTGATGCCGCCCACGCGGTTGGTGTCGAACTGAATGTAGTCGAGAGCGTTCGCTTCAAGCAGGTCGCGGAACCCAAAGACGGTGAACTCATGCTCTCCACCCGCAATCGGCACCCGCCCGTATGCTTTCAGCTCCTTGTAACCGCGCGTGTCGTCGGGAATTACCGGCTCTTCGAGCCAGCGAAGATGGAACGGCTCCAGCAGCGGCAGCATGCGCTTTGCGTAATCGAGCGTCCAGCCCATGTATGCGTCGGCCATCAGGTCAATGCCATCGCCGATCACCTCACGCACGGTGCGCAGCAGGGCGACATTCTTCTGCATCCCTTCAGCGCCATCCACCGGGCCCCAGCCGAAGCGCAGCTTCATCGCCTTGTAGCCCTGGCTGAGATAACGCTGCGCTTCCTGGCGAAGTTCGTCGAGCGGCATGCTGTAGAGCCGGCTCGCGTACACGGGAATGCGCTTCTTGGTGCGTCCGCCCAGCAGTCGATACACCGGCTGCTTGGCGGATTTTCCCAGCAAATCCCACAAGGCAATATCGACCGCGCTGATGGCCGTCATGCCGATGCCCTTGCGCCCGAAGGCCATCGTCCGCCGGTACATCTGCTGCCACAGGAATTCGATATCCCACGGGTCTGCACCGATCAGGATGGGCTTGAGGTATGTATCGATGCAGGCCTTGGTGACCAGCGGCGACAGTGCCGCGTTGCCGATGCCAACC
>JBAUCP010000829.1:0-11803 GCA_049677625.1 Occallatibacter sp.
TGCACGGTTGCCACCTCGGCGCTCGCCCTTGGCTCGCACACCATCTCGGCCGCCTACTCCGGCAACTCCACCTACAGCTCGAGCACCGGCAGCCTGAGTTCAAACCAGGTGGTAAACGCGGCCGCCACCAGCCTGGCCCTCAGCGCATCTCCCAACCCATCGACCGTGAATCAGACCGTCGCTTTCACGGCCACGCTCACATTCCCCTCGGGCAGCACGGCGCTCACCGGAAGCGTGGCATTCACTGACAACGGAACCTCCATCGGCGGCTGCTCAGCCATTACGCCCAGCGTGGGCGGCACAGCGATCTGCAACGATTCCGCGCTCACAGCCTCCGCCACGGCGCACGTCATCAAGGCCACCTTCACTGACTCCAAGGGCAACTTCGCCACAAGCCCCGCAACGCTCGCGGGCGGTCAGACGGTCAGCGCCGCCACCGGCACGATTACGCTCGGCGCGTCGCCCAATCCCTCCACGTATCATCAGAATGTCATCTTCACGGCCACGGTCTCGATTCCCGCTGGCGGCATTACGCCCTCCGGCACCGTCGCGTTCACTGACAGCGTAACCACCGCCGCTATCCCCGGCTGCTCCGCGCAGACGCTCAACTCGAACAATGTTGCCCAGTGCTCCACCACCGTACTGGCCAACGGCGTGCATACCATCACGGCCAGCTACGGCGGCGACTCGAACTTCAATGTCAGCTCCGGCAATGTCTCGCAGACGGTGAATTCGGCGACAACTTCGGTGAACATCTCCTCGTCGCTGAACCCGTCGGTCTTCGGGAATTCAGTTACCTTCCTCGCCACGGTCTCCTCTACGTTGCAGGGAACCACTCCGTTTAACGGAAACATGTCGTTCCAGGACAATGGCGTTGCCATCGGCGGCTGCACATCGCTCCCGGTGAATGGAACCAGCGGGCAGGCGCAATGCCCGACCAGTTCGCTGACCGTCGGTTCTGACACCATCACCGCCATCTACGCAGGCGACACGAACTTCGGCGGAGCGAGCAACACCCTGGTGCAGAAAGTAACTACGAACGGCAGCAGTTCCCTGACTCTCACCTCGTCGTCCAGTGGTTCTGTCGAGGCGGGTACCATGGTCACCTACACGGCGGCCATTACGCCCGCTTACACGGGCGCCATTCCGCTCAGCGGCTCCATGGTGTTCACTGACACCTACGTCAATCCGCCCAGCTCAACCACCATCCAACTCTGCTCCGTTGCGGCGGGTTCGGCCAATTTCACCGCCGCTGGCGTAGCCACCTGCAAGTACATGCTCCCTGACGGCACAAACAGCGTGTCCGCTAGTTACGTGAGCGACCCCAACGTCTCGGCCACTCCGAGCTCCTCTCTCAGCCTGCTTGTCGAGGACTTCTCTCTGGCCATCACGCCCATTCCCTCCAGCGCATTCGTCGTCACCCAGGGAACTGGAACCGCGCTCGATCCTGATCCTTACCCGGCACAGGCCATCAGCGTTACGCCGGCCTCCATCTCCGGATACATCGGCAACCTCACTCTGAGTTGCGCAGCGCTCCCATCCTCCGGCGCTCCGGCCTGCGACCTGGCCAGCAAGACCCTTACGGTGGGCACTGGTACTCAAACGTCCGTGGGCATCACCCTTGACGCCACCAGCGCCAAGCCCGGCACGTACATGTTCACCGTAACTGGAACGGACGCGAACAACGTGATCCGTACAGTCACCTTCCCGGTTATGGTTCGCTCCGCGTCCGCCCCACTCACTGTCGTCTCCGGCGCCACCACCGGCAACACGGCCACCATTCAATTCGTTGTACCGGCGAACATCAGCCTCCCCGCGACAGGCACCACCTTCGCCTGTCTGTCTGTGGTTGGGCCTGAGCTCGGCACCACGTACACTCCGTCGAAGCTCTCCATCGGCTGCAGCTTCAACCCAGCCACCATCCCAACGTCGGCTTCGGCGCAGACCGCGACCGTCACCGTCACCGTAAGCACCGGCGGCACCGTGGCCATGAACCAGCCCGCCGGCCAGCCGAATAACCGGTCAAACAGCCTGCTGGTCGCCGGAGTCTTCGGGATTCCCGTCTTCGGCTTGCTGGGCTTGCTTGGCGGCCGCAAATCAACCCGGACTATCTTCCTCCGGCTACTGGCCATCGTCGCCATCTGCCTCGCCGGCTGGCAGGTGATGGGTTGCGGCGGATCGTTCCATGGATCGTCCACGACCAGTGGTGGACTGACACCTCCGGGCGTCTACAACATTCTCGTTCAGGGCACAGGCAGCGATGGCAACACCTATCAGGCGGTAATCAAGCTGAACGTCACTCTGTAAGCAGTTGAGACTGGCGTTCAGGCTCCAAGAAGAGCCCCTGAGCGCGCGCAAACTTCAGCATCTTGTCGAGGTAGACCGATGAAACGACCTATTATTGAGCTGCTACTCCTCGCCAGTTTCACCACTGCGGGCGCAATGGCGCAGATCAACTGCGCCTCCGGCACAGCTTCCACAAAGCTCGTCTGCGAGTTCCCGTTCGCCACCGGCCAGTTCAGCAACGACACGGCGCTCGGCACCGCAAACACCGGAGGAGTCTCCTCGGCGCAACTGTTGGCCAGCAGCATCGATATCGGCATCGCGACGCAGGTCAGCCAGCTCCCCCTGGCGTCGGCCTCGGCCGGCACCGTCGAGGTCTACAAGGCCGGCGTCCCCGAGACCTTCAACAACCTCGGCCCCATCCTCACAGATCGCGCGCAGACCGTCGGCCGGCACCGCTTCTTTCTGGGCGTCACCGCCAGCCAGTTCGTCTTTACCGACATTGACGGAACGTCGCTCGGCAAGCTTCCCTTCGCCTGGGCCGCCACCGCCTACGTTCCCGGCACCAGTACCGTGGCCACCAACACCTATACCACCGAGGAAACTCTACTTCACTTCAAGATCGATCAGTTCATCGCCGTGGCCACCTACGGCTTTACCAACCGCTTCGACATCTCCGCCATCGTTCCCGTCGAATACGTATCTCTTGGAGCCACCACCTACAACTCCAACTCCTACATCGTGAACGCGAACGGCGTACTGGTCTTCGGCCCCTACACGAACACGCCCACCTACGCCGGCGGAACCGCCAGCGGCATCGGTGACGTCACCATCAACGCCAAGCAGTCCCTCTGGTCCGGCGAGCACGCCACCGTGGCCGCCGCCATGAGCGTCCGCGTCCCTAGCGGCGACGACCTCAACTACCTCGGCTCCGGTTCCTGGGGCGTCAATCCCTACGTCGTCTACTCCTACCTGGCCAAGGTCTCGCCACACGCCAAGATCGGCTACCAGTGGAACACCGCGACTGAGCTGAATCCCTCTTATGTGACCTCGCCGACCACCGGCAACCTAACCTATAACGGGAACATGAACCTTCCCGGAGGCGTGCAATACGATGTGGGCGCCGACTGGGCCGCCGCCAAGCACCTCACCGTCGCCGGCGATCTGCTGGGCAGCCAGTTCCTCAACACATCCAGGCTGATTCCCACCACCACAACCATCACCACCACCTCCGGCACCATCACGCTCAACACCAGCGTCACCGGCAACTCCAGTTACACCATCAGCAACTTGAGCGCCGGCTTCAAGGTCAACCCTTTCCGCGACCTGGTCCTGGCCGGCAACGTCCTGTTCCAGCTCAACAACAATGGCCTGCGCAGCCGCCCCACCCCGCTGATCGGCATCTCCTACAAGTTCTGACTCGCGAGGCTTGCCCTCGCCGCATCCCGCTCCACCACCCATCGGGCGCCGCTCCAGGCGCCCGATGCTGTTTTTTGCCCCCATCAAGGCCCCATGTTACAAACATGTTAAAATCTGACTTCTGAGCGCCGCCCACAATCATCCCCGGCGCCCCGACCTCTATGATCCTCTATCTCATGCGTCACGCTGAAGCCGGAGCCTACCGCGAGAACCCGAACCTCGACGCCAAGCGCGGCTTGGTCAAGGACGGCAAAGCACAGTGCATGCTGATGGCCCGCACCCTCAATGCTCTCAAGGTGCAGATTGACGTTATCGTCTCCAGCCCGCTCAAACGGGCTCTCCAAACCGCGCAATTCGTCGGCACGGAGCTGGGCTACGACGCCAAGGTGGAGATCAGCACTGCGCTCGCGCCCAACGCCAGCTTCGCTGAGTTTCAGAGCCTGCTGGCGAAATATGCCGGCCGCGAGGGCGTGCTGGCCGTCGGGCACAACCCCAACTTTTTCCAGTTCCTGGGCCGGCTCATCACCGGCAACGGCGGCGCAGCCATCCGCATGCGCAAGGGCTCCATCGCCCGGATCGACATGGACCGCCATCCGCCCCGCCTGCAGTGGCTCATCGATCCGCGCGTCGCGCGCTTCATCTACGCCAGCGTCACAAAGAGCTCGCGCCCGAAGACCTCGCGAAAATAGCCGGCTTCTTTGCGCAGCGACCACAACTCCAGTTCCGCGCCCGTCCGCCCCGGCTTCAGCTCCAGGTAAATCCGCTTTGGGTAGATCTTCACCGCCACGCGCAGCACGTCTGAGGCGCGATCCTGGTTCAGCGCCTCGGCCAGCCGCAGCAGCACCACCGCCCGGTGAATGTTCTTGTGCTCTTCGGCAGGAACGTTCCTGAGGGCCCGGTCGCCCGGCTGCGGCCG
The DNA here is from genome assembly GCA_049677625.1 of Occallatibacter sp. Lineage (GTDB taxonomy): Bacteria > Acidobacteriota > Terriglobia > Terriglobales > Acidobacteriaceae > Telmatobacter. The sequence goes on from JBAUCP010000829.1 coordinate 4,619, forward strand.
GCTCTTGCCCAGGTAGCGCGCAATGGCCGAGACCACCGTACGCTGCAACTGCGTGTACCCGTAAATCTCCGAGCTCGAAATAATGTACTGCGTGTGCCGGTGATGTCCCTGGTGGTTGATGAACTTCCCCGTCTCGCGCAGGATTGCCGCGGCCGCGAGCCAGCTCTCGTAGTCGGCCGGCAACTGGTGCAGCGTCTTCAGCTCGCGGAAAAGTTGCAGCACATGCGCCCGGACCGGCTCCCCCTGCCGCGGGTCCACCCCGTAACGCCGCGCCGTGGCCAGCACGCTCTCCCACCGCTCGTGCTCAAACTCGCGATGCGCCCTGGCCCGCGCATCCTGCGCCGCCAGCATCTGCGCCAGGATTCCGTCCCGCAGCCCCAGAGGCGAATAGCGGAAGCCCGCCAGCCCGAAGCTCTCCAGCAGCTCGGCGTACACCTGCGTGCCGGCAACAATGATCTCCGCGCGCCGCGGCCCGATCCCCGGCACCGCCTCGCGCTCCGGCAGCGGCATCCTGGCCAGCTTGGCGGCCAGCTTGCGCACAGCCTTGGTGGGCACAATCCCGCCCATCAGTCCCTTTTCCGCTCCGCGTGTTGCCGCGCGCCCCGACCCGCGTGTTGCCTTGCCCGCCCGCGGACCGGCCGGCTTGCTGATACAAGCCTCAGACAGCGCTGCCGCCGTTCCCGAGGTCGCAATCACCAGCGGCACGCGGCCCGGCTGAATCCTGCGGTGCGCGCGCCTCAGCTCCCGCGCAATCAACTGCCGCATCCGCGCCAGCCCATCCGCGGGCGCCGGATCGGCGGTGAGAAACTGCTCTGTGAGCCGCACCGCGCCCAGCGGCAGGCTGACCGTCTCCTTGATCCGCTTGTGCTCAGAGAGCGTAATCTCGCAGCTTCCGCCGCCCAGGTCCAGCAGCAGCACCTTTCCGCCGGCGCCCGGCTCCGCGCCCGTCACGCCCAGGTGAATCAGCCGTCCCTCTTCCAGGCCGGAGATGATCTCCATATTCCAGCCCGTCTCAGCCTTCACCCAGGCCTGAAATGCCGCCCCGTTGCGCGCGTCGCGCATGGCCGATGTGGCCACCACGCGAATCTCGTCTGCTCCGTGCGCCTGGGCGGCGCGCTGGAACCGTTTCAGCGCACGCAGCGTGGCCGCCATCGCGTCAGGAGACACCAGCCCCGACTCAAAGACGCTCGCCCCCAGCCGCGTTACCTCGCGGTCCTCGGCCACCGTCTTCAACTGGTGCGCCACGACCTTGGCAATCTTCAATCTGCAGGAGTTCGAACCGATATCGACAGCGGCAAAGGTAGGCATGATTCCGGCATCCGCTCCAAGAGGAAGCAATCAGGACGAAGAAAATGACTCTCGGGCCAAGATACACGACCGCGCCCCCGCGCGCTTCGGAAAAACCGGCCCGAATCTCCACGCCTTTGCGCCCGCTACGGGCAGGAGTTGCACTTCACCGTGACATAGAAGTTCGTCGTCACCTGGTTGGCCACGCCGGAAGGAGGGACCCCGACAAGTTCATAGATATAGGTTCCCGGAGTCATGGCCAGCCCACCCGAGTTCAGGCACCCGCACAGACCGCCTAGCGATCCAAGACAGACCGCTCCGGCAAGCAGCGCCAGGCGCCGGTCGAACAACCTTCGCATGCGCAGTCCGAGCAACCCCAGGCCCGCCAGGACACCCGCAGTAAGCGGCAATGGCCGAGACTGCCGTCGCGGCGCATTGTACGCATGGGACTCCACCGGCGTAATCGCCCATGGCGGATAAAAATTCATCGTTCCGCTGACCGAGCCGTTCGCCGGTACCGGAATCTCTTCCACCGGATTGCGGCAATCCGGCAGCACGAGATTAGTAAACACATTCGGGTCCGGCGCCACGCACGAAACACCCACCGTGCCCGAGAACCCATCCACCGAGGTCAATGTAAACTGGCCTGTAGCCGTGCCCTGCCCGGAGATGCTCACGTTGCTGGCTGTAAGGGTAAAGGTCGACGCCGCGGCCGGAAGGCTAAGTGCAGCCGCGCATCCCAAAAGAAGACCAATCGGCAACCTGACTGAAAATGGCGCGAAACATTCCCCAAACAAAGCGCACTTCCTCCATGGTTGTGCCTGATTCGCTTCACGCGGTCCAGTAGCGCAGACTCGTTGTGCTTGCAGCGCCATCCGCGGGGAAGTGAAGAACAGGCTCTGAATGCCTATTCGACGCCCGCCGCTGCAATTCGTCGCCTCGCATGCGGAATCCCGGCTGAAATGCAGTCGTAGACGTCGCACCGGCTTCGCGCCCAGATCCAGCCCAGCCGCGACGCAAATCGCCCAACCCCGCTGTTTGCAGCGTGAAACCCGCGCTCCAACCCGGCTGTTATTCTTATACTGATAGCCAAAATCGATATGAATAACGATTTAAACACCTTCGATCGGCCGCAACGGGCGTCCCATGCCATTGAAATCTGGGCGCTCTTCCTGGCCATCTTTGCCGCCATTTATTTTTCTTCGCTCTTCACTCCGCCGCTGCTTGACGACGTGGACGCCTCGCACGCCCAGGCAGCGCAATACATCGCCCAGACCGGCGACTGGGTCTCGCCCAAAATCGACGGCATCCGCTACATCGAAAAACCGCCGCTGCCCTACTGGATCGTCGCCGGTCTCTACCGCATTACCGGCGTTGAAAACGCCTTCACCACCCACCTGCCCAACGCGCTCGCCATGCTCGGCCTCACCTGGCTCGCGTGGCTCTGGGCCGATCGCGCCTGGGGTCCGCGCGCGGGTCTCTATGCCGGACTCGGCGTGCTCACCTCCGTGGGGCCGTTCCTATTCACCCGCTTCATCATTCCCGAGTCGATCCTCGCCTTTTTCCTGCTGCTGGCTCTCTACTGCCTGCTCACTGGCCTCGAGCTCGGCCGCCCGGGCCGCATCTACTGGGCCTGGGCCGCTGTTGCACTGGCGCTGCTCACCAAGGGACTCATCGCACCCGTCTTCTTTGCCGGCGCGGTCATTCCCTACCTGATGCTCACCGGCCAGTGGCGCCGATGGCGCGCGCTCCGGCCCTTCTCGGGATTCCTGCTCTTCTTCGCCATCGCCGCTCCCTGGCACATTCTCTGCGGCCTCAACAATCCTGACCAGGGCCACCCCATCGGCAACCACCCCACCGTTGGCAACGTCCACGGCTTCTTCTACTTCTACTTCATCAACGAACACGTGCTGCGCTTCTTTAACATGCGCTACCCGCACGACTACAACAAGCTGCCTACGCTCTGGTACTGGGTGCTGCACATTGTCTGGCTCTTTCCCTGGAGCCTGTTTCTTCCCGCCGTTGCGGCCATAGCCTGGAAGACGCGCGGCCGGTGGCTCCAGCACCTGCGCCACGACGCCGGCCAGACCGTCGACTTCTATCTCGATAACGCTCTGCGCACGGACGTGGCCACCTATGTGCTGCAACTCAAATTCCGTGTGCGCACCGTTTGGCTGCTCTCGCTCTTCTCGGCATTCACGCTGCTCTTCTTCTCGCTTTCGACGAACCAGGAGTACTACACCTTCCCGGTCTGGCCGCCGCTCATGATCCTCATCGCCGGCGTACTGGCCGGCATTGAGGAGCGCCGCAGCCTGAACAACGGCGCGCCCAACGACCCGCCGGTGCTTTCCAGCGCCTGGCTCACCGGCGCGCAGGCAGCCTTCGCCGTCATCGGCCTGCTCTCAGCCGCCGCGCTCGGCTGGGGGCTCTGGAAGTCGCGCGATCTCCCTTACGTCGCCGACATCGGCACGCTCCTCGCTCACCGCGGCGTAGGCGACTACACGCTCTCCATGTCGCACCTCTTCGATCTCACCGGCCCGTCGTTTGCCGCATTGCGATTGCCTGCCGCACTGGCCGGCGTCGCGCTGCTCATCGGCCCGGCTGCCGGCTGGGTGCTGCGCATCAAGCGTAAGCACCTCGCCGCCACCATCAGCATCGCCGTCACGCTCACCGTCTTCTTCATCGCGGCGCACATCGCCTTCGTCCGCTTCGAGCCCATGCTCAGCTCGGAGCCCATGGCCCAGACCATCATGAAAGACGGCACGCCCAAGGACACATTCATCATCTATGGCGAGCAGTCCTCCGGTTCTTCGGTCATCTTTTACACGCGCCAGTTCTTTCACGCCAGACCGGCTCTGCTGGTGCTGCCGCGCTGCGGGCCCAATGGCGAAGGCACCACGCTGCTGTGGGGCTCCTGCTACCCTGACGCGCCGGACATCTTCCTGAACGAAGACCGGCTATCCAAAATGTGGGGCACAGGCGAACGCAAATGGCTCTTTGCCGAAGATCCGGATCAATCCAAGGTCGAGCAGTTGCTGGCAGGCCGGCTCTACCCCGTTCAGGCCCTCGCCGACAAGGAACTCTGGACCGACCGGCCGCTCAATCCATAGCAGCATGTCTTTGACTTAATCAGAGGTTCACTGGCTTGTACAGAAAGATGCAGGCCTGCGCCATCGCTGGCCGGCAACTTCCTGTTCTGCTATTCTTGCCACGCAATGCCGGTCGAATCCAGACGAGTAGCGCTCGCTTTATCATGGCGGCGATGTGGGTTGCAGATGGCATTTGCATCGGGCGTGCTGGGCTGCTGCCTGCTTGGTGTGTTGGCCGGCGCCGCGCTTCAAGCCCGCGGCCAGACCCCCTCTCCCCTAAGCCTTGCCAAGGATGCCGACGCGGCCTATCTGCGCGGTGACGTGCAGGAGGCGATACGCCTTTATGAAGAACTCATCAAGATGCAGCCTGATTCAGTGGCAGCAAGGACAAACCTGGGAGTAGCTCTGGCGGCCGCTGGCCGCTACAACGATGCGGTTGTTCAGTACGATGAGGCGCTGAAGCTGGCTCCGGATAATCCGGGCATTCTTCTGAACCTCGCCTTGGCCTGGTACAAGCAGGCTGCCTTCGATAAGGCCGCTGTCAAACTCGAACGCCTGCGCACCAGGCACCCTGAGAACAGGCAGTCGCTCTATCTGCTTGCCGATTGCTACCTGCGCCTGGGCCGAAATGCGGATGCCGTGGCGTTGCTTCAGCCTGTTTACGATGCCGATCCAAACGATCGCGCGGTGGACTTCGCGCTTGGCTCGGCGCTGATTCGCGCCGGGCAGATCAAGCAGGGAGATGTCGTCATCGGACAGGTCGTGAAGACGGGCAACCAAAATGAAGTGGACCTGTTAACAGGAGCAGCGCAGTTGGCCGCCCATGACAGCAAGGCAGCGGCAAGCTCAATACACAAGGCGCTGGAGAACGAACCCGACCTGCCTGGCGCATGGTCGTTGTATGCGCGGGCTCTGCTCGACAGCGGAGACCGCGAGGGCGCGAGAGCTGCGTTTCTAAGGGCGCTCGAGGCCGATCCCAACGATTTCGAAGCCAACCTTTATCTCGGGGGAATGTTGCGTTACGACGGCAATATCGCGGATGCAACTCCGTATCTTGAAAAAGCGCACATGCTTCGACCCGCTTCCGTTGAGGCGTGTTTCCAGATTGGCTTGCTCGACCTCGCCAGAGGGCGTTTGCAAGACGCGTTGTCCGATTTACAACAGGTAGAGCACCTGTCCCCTGATTTCAAAGAAGTCCATGTTCAACTGGCCGAGTTGTATGCCCGCCTGCACCGCATGCAAGACAGCGAGCGTGAACGCGCCGCGGTGGTCGAACTGGACGAGAAGGCGCAACAGCAAGTTCACAGCCAGGCCCATCCATAAACGGTCAATGGGGTTCTGTAACCTGTAGAATCCGGTCCGCCTCGATGTTCTTCAGCACCTGCACCGTTCCCGACGGCCATCGGACTTCAATCTCATCCACCATCTTCGCTGCGCCCAGGCCGAAGTGAACCGGCCCGGCGCTGGACGAGGCATAACCAGACGCGGTGGACTTGTAGCTGAACTGGGTCTGCCCTCCAGCCACAATCCGAATTCGCGCTCCGATTCCGTCGCGGTTGCTCTTGGTGCCGCGCAGGGCAAGTTCCAGCCAATGGTTGTGATTCGGACTGTCGTTCATCCAGATTTCAGCAGGGGCACTCAGCGCGGTGACCACAATGTCGAGTTTCCCGTCGTGATTGAAGTCGCCAACGGCGGCGCCGCGGTGGCGGCGCGGGGGCAGTGCGTCAAAGCCGGCCTCCGCCGTCAATGCGGACAAGCGGCCTGAGGGCCCATTCCGGAAAACCGTGTTGGGCTGGTCGATCTGAATAATCGAGGCCATCTCCGGCGATTGCACGTCGCCCCGCGCCACAAAAATATCCTTCCAGCCATCGTTGTCGAAATCGGCGATATTCAGGCTGTAGCCAGACATGGGACTGCTGAGAGCGGTCATTCCGCTGCGTGCCGTAGTCTCGGTGAATTCACCTTTGCCATTGCCTTGGAAGACAGGGAATGTCTCATTGACCAGCGCGGTGAGTGCGATGTCGGCAAACCCATCGTTGTTGAGATCCTGAGCATCTGCGCCCATCTCGGAGATGAGGTTGCCGTGTTCGGGCAGCGCCACGCCGGCCTCAAATGCATCTTCGTCGAAATGAAGGTTGCCCTTGTTGTGAAAGAGAGAGCTGAAGAGCTTGTCGTTGGTTACAAAGAGATCGGGCAAGCCGTCGCCGTCGAAGTCTCCGACCGCGACTCCCATTCCCTTTCCGATATGCGCCCGGATTCCCGACCTCTCCGATACATCTGTGAACGTGCCATCGCCGTTATTCAGGAAGAGCTGATTGGGAAGTCCCTGGAAAAATTTGGGGTGACAATAATCCGGCTTGCCGTTGACCTTGCAGACCGGTTCGTTCGAGCGGTCCCAGCTCAGATAATTCACTACGAAGAGATCCAGCAGGCCATCGTTGTTCACATCCACCCAGGCGGCGCCGGTGGACCAGAGGGGCCCATACTTCTTATCCAGCTTGGAGAGTCCGGCCTTTTCCGTAACATCGGTAAAGGTCCCATCGCCGTTATTGTGATAGAGCGTGTTCCGATAGACGCCGCCGACAAAAATGTCCTCATATCCGTCATTGTCGTAGTCGCCGATCGCAACCGCCGTGTCGTAACCTGTCCCGGCGAGTCCCGCTTTTTCCGTCACGTCGGTGAATGTTCCATCGCCATTGTTCCGGAACAGCCTGTTCCAGTATTTTGGCGAGGTCTTTTTCAGGCTCGTAATATCGGCCCCATTGGTGAAGAAAATATCCAGATTCCCGTCATTGTTGTAGTCGAAGAC
>JBAUCP010000830.1:0-2354 GCA_049677625.1 Occallatibacter sp.
AAAGCGCGCCAAACTTCGCTCAGGATGACAGAGCATTTATGATGCGAACTTCGGAGACATGACACTAGCGTCCTGCGAACAATTCAAGCCGCCCCCCGGCTCGCATCCTGTCCGCAAGTCACCGAACGGTCTCGGCGTGTGCAGTCTAAACCCATCAAGCGGGAGCAGCGATGAAGGTTCACCCCGAAGAGTTCGCGATGGCCCGCAGATACTCAAGCACGCACGACTTCGAGCACCTCAATCCCGAGCAAATTCATCAGGTGATGGTCCGCGGCCGGGAGCTGCATAAGTGGTTCCGCGCGCACACGCACTTGCACGCCGCCATCAGCCTCTCGGCCATCGGCAGCATCTTCGCGGTTGACTGGCTTGTGTGGATCGCGCTCGCCCGCTGGTTCGTCGCCGCCGTTCCTGGCACATGGGCTCTCATCCTCGCCGCCATCTTCACCGGCACTGTCCACAGTTGGCTCGTATACTCGCTCAGCATCTACTCCCTGCACGAGGGCGCAGCTCACAACCTGATCTTTCCCGGCACGACGCCGCTGAGCCGCGCGGCCAGTTTCCTCTCAACCAACATGTGCCGCCTGTCAGCCGCCGAGCCCGAACACTACTCCGAGTGCCACATGGCGCACCACGCCAAATTCGGCTCCGAGGATGACTCTGAATTTCTCAACTTCATCTTCCCCCGCCGCCTCTGGCTCAACTTCCTTCCCCTCGGCAGCTTCTTCAACTACACCGATTTCTTCGTGCATCGCACGCCCGCCTACACCCGCTCCAGCGCTACATCCGGCTTGATTGCCGCCATCTATAACGGCCTCTATCTCTTCATGCTCTACCGTTTCTTCGGCCCGCTGTTTACCGTCATCGTATTTCTTCTCATGCCGCACATTGGCTTTTATGTGGACCGCATGAGGCAGTTCACCGAGCACAACCTCATGCCGCTTGAGAACAACAGCGGCGCGCGCAGCCTCGGCGTGGGCTTTTGGGGACTGCTGGTTGGCGGTGGCCCGTGGGGCCAGCCCTGCCACTTGGCGCATCACATGGTCGCCAGCATCCCCTGGTATCAGCAGATCATCTTGCATCGCCACATCGTTGGCCTCTTGACAGTGACCCAGCGCAAGCAGTTTCTCCTCAAGCCCATCGTCGGATTTCCCGCCCTGCTGTGGGCCATCCTGCGAGAGTCAAATCACTTCTCACGCGCCTCCGCGGCGCGAGTCGTCGCCGGCGATTGACCTCTGGCACGCGAGAACCACCATGTACGAGAGCGTTTTCGATTCAAGTGTTGCCATTTTAAGATCGTGCAGAGTGGCTTTTACTTCCACCCCACGGACGACGACCTGTCCGTGGGGACCCCGTAGAGGAAAAAGCCACTTTGCATCCAGGTTTCTGTAAAGAGCAGAATCGAAAACGCTGTAGATTGGAACCAGGAGGCGCATCGTGCTCGGAAACCGAAGCTGGGATGGTTGGATCCGCCAGTACTCTAGCAGCCACCAGAACCCGGTCAATCGCGCATGCCACACCGTCGGCATCCCCATGATCGCGCTCAGCGTCCTTGTGATCCCACTCATCCTCTGGCATACCCGCTTCTGGATGCTCGCCGTCGGCCTCTTCGCCGTTGGCTGGATCTTCCAGTTCATCGGCCACGCCTTTGAGGGCAAGCCGCCCGAGTTCTTTCAGGACTGGCGTTTTCTCTTCGTCGGCCTCCGCTGGTGGTTTGCCAAAATGGCTGGCAAGGCGTAACTCCTTTGTCTTTGCTCTTGAACGGTTTTGCTGTGGTTGTTCACAGAACAACGCCCTTGGCCCAGGGTCCACGCATCCGTGAGCCGAATTCTGGGGTTTCGGTCGGGGCACCGGCAATCCGGAAATGCTATACCCGTCTCACGCAGCGACAATCTGGCCGTTGTGGAATGAGGCGACTAGCTTGCCTTGCGCGTCGACAGCGATGAGATTGGCGGGCTGGCCTACTTTGATGGAGCCTGCCTGATCGGAGAAGCCGGTCATGGCGGCTGGATTCATCGTGAGCAGGCGCAGGGCCTGGTCGAGCGGCGCGCCGGTGAACGCAGTGAAATTTTCAAGCGCGCGGTCGAGGGTGAGCACGCTGCCGGCCAGCACTCCGCGGGCCATGGCGCGGCCGTTGGCTACCTGCACGGGGAATCCGCCCAGGCGATATTCGCCGTCGGGCATGCCGGCGGCGCTCATGGCATCGGTGATGAGAATCGCACGCTGCGGGCCCTTGGCGCGCCACCAGAGCTTCACGATCTCCGGCGTGGTGTGAATGCCGTCGCAGATCAGCTCGGAATAAAGCGAATCGGTGGTGAGCACCACGTCCAGGATGCCTGGTTCGCGGTGGTCGAGCG
>JBAUCP010000831.1:0-3793 GCA_049677625.1 Occallatibacter sp.
GTCCGCTTCGTAGTAATAGGGCGTTGACACTTCAAAGTCGTGATCGAAGCCCGATGCGTATTGATCGGGAGTGGCGCCAATCGGACCCACGGAAGCCATCAGCACGGCGGGGCCGGCCGGAAAGCCAAAGATCTTGTCAGCGAGATAGCGGTCTGTGATCCCCGGTGTCGTGATGGGAGCAAGACGGGCCATTCCGTAGGGAAATTGAATGATCGGTAGGGTTGCAGTGAGTAACTGGCCGATGCCCCCGATGTTCGGGTCAACGTAATCGACGGGCTCTTTGGAGCGTTGTCCGGCCCCAGAAACAGGACTGGCAAGCCAGATACCCGTGAGGGCCAACACAACCATGTTTGTTCGTATCATCGCTGTTCTTTGCCCCGTTGGTCAGGAATTATGTGAATCGTCAATAAGAAACGACTCCGGCAGTTGCGTGTGCTCACGAAAGCCTGGCTACGCCGCCAGGCGGAATAGCCAGAAGCATAACCGATGTTCCCAGCGGCTCATCCATGCCCTTCGGAAGGCCTGACCGCGACCGTCACTCGTCTTCCGCGAGCGGAGCTCCGGTGCAAGGATCGATCTTCAGCGGATGCGGGTCTCTCTTCTTCGGCCAGATATATGAATGTTTGACTAAGTCTTCCCCCGTGCCAACCTGGATCTCGGCTGACCACTTCGAGGTATTCTCGATCGGCTCAATCATTCCTTCCGGCGTGAAGCGCAACGGTTGACTCCAGAACTGAAGGTCGTGCCCTTTTACGTCATCGGGCCTTGAGCCCCATCGGTCTGCCATCCACAAGAATGCTGGACCCGCTGGGGTGAGAACCTGTGCGACAAATGTTTGCTGGCCCTGGACTCGTGGCCCGCCGTCGGCTTTCCGATTGATATTCGCTTTCTCGGTATAAGGCCCAAGCGGATTCGTTGCGACGAGCACCCGAACGCCACTGCCGGAAGAGCAGAAGCAGCAGGTCGAGTCGAACAGGGCATAATAGCGATCGCGATTGCGGAACAGGGCCGGCGCTTCGCAACCGCGGGCGAGCACACCGCTCGTATCGTTTGTCACGCCAAGAAAATCAGGGGTCAAACGCTGGATTCGGATCGAATGGTTCTGGCCAATCGCGGTGTAAATGAAGTAGCCAGTGCCGTCGCTGTCCACGAATAAACTGCCGTCGCCGATTCGGTCAACGTATCCTGCGACTTCGACTCCCCTATTCACAATCTTGAATGGCCCCACGGGGGTATCGCTGATCGCCACGCCCACTTTCCCCTCCCAGAGCGTGGGATACCAGTTGTACCAGAGAACATATTTGTGTGTGATTGCGTTGTGGACAACATAGGGACGATAGTAGACACCGTCAGGAGGAGATTCGAGCAACTCGCCATCAAACTTCCAGTCCTGCAGATTGCGTGAACTGTAAACACGAAAGCGGTTGCTGATGCTGTAGCCTGCGCTCTTTCCGTACCCAGTCCCGTATAAATAGTAGCGCCCGTCAAAATACTTGAGGCATCCATCATGAGCATCGATAATCTCGCCGTTGGCGTCGCGTCTCAGCTGCAAATTGTCAATACGAACGTTCTGGAATTTGGGATGCTCGCTGGCCGCGCATGACGCAGACACGGCCAGAGCGATGAATGCTCCGAGGAAGAGGGGTCTCGCGGCGCGTCGTACGACCGCACGAAAGGTTAACGTACTGGCGTGGGACACGCCGTTGGCGTGAGCTTGCCGCAAATCGTGTCACTCCTCTTGTTCGATGATCTGCTTTTCCACCCGCCCCCGGTCCGAAGGTCAGCCTTGTTTGACCGAGGAGCCCAGGGCATTGCTCCAGCCGTGACGCAGCTCCGGGTGCATTTGCTCTATCCACCTTGCCGCGGCAATCATACTAGCTGCGCCGGCCTGGCGCACCGTTACCCACTCAGGCTTGCTTCCAAATGGCGAGTGAGAATGATCGAGGGTGCAGTTCGTCGAATTCCAGCAGGGACTTGAGACGTCACCCGCTCCCTGTTCACGGATGATCTCACTCGCCGTCCGGATTATGACTCCTCCGTACTGCTTTGGGTTCAGGGGGACAACGTATTTTGTCCACCAGTAACATCCGAAGCCGTTCACATTGGTGTCGAAAAGGTTCATCACGACGGTGCCCGAACCGTTGGCTGACTGTTCCACGTAGCCATCGGGATAAACGCGGATAAATGCATCGGCGGCCCGAATGGCCCTGGCCCTGAAGTCTCTGAACTCGGGATTTACCTGGCTGATATCGCCGCCTGCCTTTTCGGCCTGCTCAAACATCGCATAAGCAGCAGTCATCATCATGTGCGGGGAGGTAAACAGGTCGTGATGGAAGGTGCACTTGGCGTCTGGAGGCGGTATCTTGTCACCGTATCCGAAGTTGCATTCCTCCTCAAACAGGTCCTGGGCAACACCGAATTCTGCTCCTGCGATATTTGGCCGCCCCCGCCCGGTGCTGTGCAGATAATTTTCGACAAAGTTGCAGTACTTCGATGCGATCACGAGGCAGTTTCTTGCTTTTTGCGCGTCCACAGTGCGGAGCGCGTCGAATAAGCCCAGGGCGCCGATGATTTGAGCAGACATGTAGATCGAATATCGGTCCTGATGGTCGTAGTACATCAACCCGCGGGAGTTCCCCTGAAAGTCGACTGCCCATTGCTTGTCCAGATTGACCAGCGTTTGGTATGCGATGTCGAGGAACTTTTCTTTCTCCGCGTATTGATAGATTTGTAAATACAGGTTCACAACCCACCCGGAGTCATCGCACCAGATGCAGAAATGGGAGGGCGGCTTTCCGACGGGTTGATGAGTCGCCATGTCCCAGCCGGGCCAGGTCTGGCAGAGGGTCAGATGATCCTTGCCGCTGTAGGTGTACTCAATCCAATCGGAGAAGCCGCGGACCACTCTCAGATAATTCGGCTGACGCGTGGCTTCGTAGTTGATGATTGCGCTTTGAATCGACTGGGTCCCTTGCCATCCATTCTGATCGGGTGTCAGGCCTGAGTCGTGAGGATTACGCCAGAAGTCAGTCTCGGGCGGATTGCAGGTGCTGTTTGCAACCAGATAATTGAATACGCTGTCCGCTGCAACGTCCAATGAAGCTTGCCCAGGGGCCTCGTGGGCTGTTGCAATGCCGTTCTCAATGGTTCCGGCATCCGCAGCGGTCAAGGGAGATTTTGGCAGCAAGTAACCAGTTGAAAATAGAGCTGCTGCACGAAGAATATTTCGGCGTGATAGGTCAGACATGATCGGCCTTTGGAGTTCTGGATCGATAGGTTAGAGTCCCGGCGCCGACGGGGCGGCGGTCCATGAAAACTGCATGACCGGGAGTGCGAGTTGCTTGGAATAGACAGCCACCATGCGCAGTACTCCTGTACATGGCGGCTCCTTTGATGTTGAGCAGATTCGTCCCGCGGCGACAGCGTTTGTAAAGCGGGCTGCAAGCTGCTTGCGCGGAGAAAGGACGGGCGTTTTGAGGACGCCCGTCCCATTTTCAACAAACCACAGCGTTAGAATTCGAAGCGCGCGCCAACCTGGCCCACACGGTTGGAATACTGCAGTCCCGGCGCCCACGCAACGCCCGTTACATCGCCGAATGTACTGTCATTGATACCCATATCAGGTGCGTTGAAGTAATGGCGGTTGAACACGTCGAAAAAGTCTCCGCGTATCTCCGCCTTATAGCGGCCTTCCTTCCCGATGCTGAAGTGCTTGAGAAGGCTCATGTTCTCCGCAGCCGGAGCCGAGTTCCACCGCCACTTGTTGAAGTAGAGCGGCGTATTGCCAAACGGG
>JBAUCP010000832.1:0-4142 GCA_049677625.1 Occallatibacter sp.
AGCCTGGTGCGATTGATTGTGTAACGGAGAACGGATCGCGCGGCCGGCGGGTTGTAGCAGATTGGACCGCGCATCTTCGGATTCCAGAACTCGGGGTCGTCGAAGGAAGTCATCCAGGACCGTTCGACGATACACGTAAAGCCGTTTTTGCCTTCGATTGCAGTCTGGTAACCATCCTTTGCGAGAACCAGAACCGTCGCATCGTTGGAAATTGCGGCCGGGGCCGCGCTTTTCGCGAGGGCGATTTCGGCATCTCGATCGGCCATGAGGTACTGGCTGAGCGGAGCCATGGTTGGATAAGAAGCCCCGGCATTCTGAGCTTGCGCTCCATAGACTCCAGGCAGGAGCCATATTGCCAGGGTTGCCGTTTTGAAGATTCTTCCGTTCATTCGTGCCTCCTTTTGTCAGGTTTTCCGCCCAGAGCCCCCAATAGTTCTAGTGGTGCGAAAGACTCTCGAGGCGGGGTTGGGCGAAGAGCAGTTCGAGATAGCGGTGGAGATGGTCGAGCGAGTCCGCGGCCACCGATGTGTCCTGCCTGGCCTTGGCGAGTACAAAGGCGCCCTGGATAGCGACCTGGGTCATCAGCGCGAGGCTTTCCGCGGTCCAGTCGCCCTGAACACCGTACTTCTGGATTGCGGCTTCAATGTCGGGGATGAGCGTGGCCGCGTGGCCGGAGATGGACTGGCCGCAGGCGTCGCGGATGGCCGGATGAGTGGCGTAGACCTCCTGGGCCATGGTTCCGGCCAGGCAGGTGAACTCCGCCAGCTCGCCGCGGAGCATTGCCTTGCGCAGGTCCACGTAGGCCAGCAGTCGTTCGAGCGGGTCAGTGGCGTTGTGATAGGCCGATTCGGCAAACAAGGCTGAGGTCACCTCGCTCCAGTAGTCGGCGGCGGCAATGGCCAACTCCTCCTTGCTGCCGAAGTGGTGAAAGAAGCTGCCCTTGGTCACCCCGGCCGCCGCACAGATGTCTTCAATGCGCGTGGCCGTGTAGCCCTTGGCGCGGATGACATTCATGGCCGCCTGGAGGAGTTTGGTCTTCGATTCGTGCTTGGGAGATTCGAGTTGTTGGAGCGCATTCATGTCAGTACCAACTGGTTGGTATGAAATGTACCTACTAGTGGGTATGGTATCAAGAGTTATTTTTCCATAGGCCGCGGCAAATTTTTGGCAGTATGTATAAGTGCTTATGAATAAGCGTTAAACCATAAATAGTTAAAGTTAAATTTTCGAGATCGAGACGGCTCGGAGATACTCATTCGCCAGCACGAGTGACGTAGCGCCGGCCTCCAGGCCGGCTGTCCCGTCGGCGTCCACGCCGACGGCCGTCGATGCGGCGGATAGAGCGCCGGTCAGGAAACCCGCACGACATGCGCGGGTTGAAACTCCCGCCTCCCTCCCGTTCAGGCGGGGGTGAGACGTTCCATCGGAGGAAGTGCGGCCAGGAAACGGGCCGCGAACTCGGCGCTATATTGCCCGAGCAGTTCTTCTACGCGCTGAGGGTCTTCAGAGCGCACGATGAGGCCGGCGTGGTGGTGCTTTCTCATGCGCAGGACAATCTCCGGGTCGCTGAAGGCGGAGGTGTCCGGCTCGGCGGTCTGCGCCAGGCAAAGCACGCTGCCGGCATAGCTCTCGAAAGACGCGGGGAGTGCGTAGTCCTGGCCGCGCAGGTTTGCGGCTTCGATCTTTGCCCATTCGCGCCACAGATTGATGCCGGTGGCGAACTCGACCAGATCGGCGATGAAGGCTCCTCCAACCCGTGCCGCGACTTCGAGGAAGTAGCAGCGGCCGTCGGCATGGGCGCGGATGAATTCGGCGTGGGTGACGCCGCGGACCATGCCCAGCGAGGGCGCAAGGCTGGCGTTGAAGGCGCTCAGTTCCTGCCACTCGCCGCTGGAGCGGTCGACGGTGCGGGTGGTGAAGACGCCGCCCTCGTGCATCACCTGCATGGGCGGGCGGCCGTAGCGATGGACGGCGGAGAACGCGACCTTGCGCTCGCTTACGATGGAGTCCACGTGGTAGATGTCGCCGGGAACGAACTGCTCGAGCAGGTAGTGGCTCTGGCGGTCGCCGAGCTCGTCGAGCGCGCGCCAGAGCTGCTCGGGGTCCTGGATGCGCCGGATGCCGACGGCCGAGGCCTCGGTGCGCGGCTTGAGCAGCCAGGGCGATGGCACGCTACGCATGAACTCGCGCAATTCGTCGTAGTTCAGGACGCGGCAGAAGTCGGGAACCAGAAAACCGGTGGCGCGGGCAATGACCCGCATGGCAAGCTTGTCGCGGTAGCAGGCCGAGGTGGTGATGCCCATGCCGGGGATGCGCATGTGCTCGCGCAGGTGGGCCGCGGTCTGCAGGTCGAACTCGTCGAGTGCGACCACGCGGTCAAAGCGGCGTCCGCGGGCCATCCAGGAGACGGTGTTGATAATCTGCTCGTGGGTCAGGCCGGAGGGCATGGTGGTCAGCTCTTCGAGCGCGTCCAGCGGCCAACCGGCGTCGCGCAGGCTGTCGAGCGTGAGCAGGGTGCAGCGGATGCCCATCTCGGCGCACTGGCGCATGAAGTCATGGCCCTTTTCGTAACTGGCGACCAGGAGGAAGCGCTCGGTTGGATCGGACATCGGGCCTCCATGCGACAATTGCGACAATGCGGTTGAGCCTCGAATGAGGATAGTTCTACCATAGAGCCTGTTATTTACTTTCGAGCGGCATGGGAAAAAGTTAATATCAGGTACGGAAATCCGCGACTGCATTTCCTCCCCCCTGAAGAAAGGAAATGAGGATCGGTATGTGGAGGTTCGCGCACCGGAAGAGATTTCAGACAGGCATTGTGGTGGGCTGCGTGGCAGCGGCTTCATCGTTCGATGTGCACAGCCTGAGCAAGCTCTCTTCCATCGAGATGTTCGACATGATCCAGTTTTTCGGCCGCTTTCTGGTCGTTCCTGGAGTTCTTCTGTCCATTGCAGTCACCGGCAACGTTCACGCGTTTCCTCTCTGGATCGCGGCTGCGGGCAACTTCGCGTTCTGGATCGCGATCTGCTGGGTGCTGGGCGCGCTGATCAGAGCGCTGGAAGAGAGGAGACGAATCGGGGGCTTGGAGCCGCATGTGAGGCTGCGCGAGGCGCCTTCGCTGGTGCGCGGGGCCACGCCGGTGGTGGACGCCATTGCGGTCACGGCTCTTCACGACCGGTGCACCAGGCTGTGGCACGCGAGCCCGGACGATGCGGAGACGCGCGCCGGGAGCGACTGGCTGGCCGCCGTGGAACGGCAGCATCGGGCGAACTTCGACCTGTGGCACATTGAGGACGAAGCGCGCACGCCGCATGCGACCGACGAAGGCCTGGCCGCGGTGAAGCGGCGCATCGATACGACCAACCAGCTTCGCAACGACCTGGCCGAGGATCTCGACCGGATTCTGCTGGACTGGCTCGAAGGCAATGCGCTGCCGAACCCCGGCGCGCCGCTCAACTCCGAGTCGCTGGGGCTGATGATTGACCGGCTCTCGATTCTGGCGCTGAAGATCTATCACACGCGCGAGGAGGCGGTGCGGCCGGACGCGCCGGCCGGACACGCGGAGCGCAACCGGGAGCGGCTGGCCGTGCTGGAGGAGCAGCGCAATGACCTGACCGACTGCCTGGACGCGCTGTGGCAGGAGACGCTGGTCGGGACGCGGCGGTTCAAGCATTACCGGCAGATGAAGATGTACAACGACCCCGACCTGAATCCGGCGATTTACAGGAAGGCCCGGAATGAGGAGCATGTGTGAAGCGCGGTTGATGCATCTCGCAGCCGCTGAAGCCGCGCTCTTTCAAAACGCTGACTTGGCGGACTAATCAGGCGCCAGGAGGATCGGCGCAAAGGGACCCATTGACGTCTGACGGGGTTATGCGTATAAAGATGGCTCAAGCAGCGTTGTTCCTGTACGCAGGTTTGGGCTGGCGGCGCAGTGCGGTTCAAATGGTGCGGTACGGAGTGCGCGCTACACAAAAACCATGACGCAAGAGGCCAGATCCGCGGCGACAGGCCGCAAGAAAATTCCTCCCACGGCTTCCAGGTCCGACGGCCACTCCGCCGTGACGGGTCCGGCATTCCAGCATTACCAGGCTGCGGTTCAACTGCTGCAACAGGGTAAATATGAGAAGGCACAGGCGGCT
>JBAUCP010000833.1:0-6373 GCA_049677625.1 Occallatibacter sp.
CTCTTCCCCGGCTGGCGGAGCCCGTCTGATGCGTTTGATGAATGGCGGCGCGTCACAGCAGGACGGCTCTGCGACTACTCCGGCATGACCTATGCCGCACTGGAAACAGCCGGTGGAATCCAGTGGCCATTTTTTGCGGGCACTTCCATGAAGCCTGCGTCAGTGCGCCGGCTCTACGCCGATGGTGAATTTCAGACCGACGACCGACGCGCCCGGCTTTTGCCTACGCAATGGGCGCCGTTTCCCGAGCAGCCACACCCGGAATTTCCCCTGATCCTCAATACCGGACGCACCGTCGAGCACTGGCACACGCGCACCAAGACCGGAGGCATTTCGATCCTCCAACGCATGTCTCCGCGCGCGTGGCTGGAGATGAATCCTGTAGACGCCGGAAAACTGGGTCTAAGGCCGCATGATCGCGTCGATGTAGTTTCCGCCCGCGGCCGCGTCAGCAAGGTGGAGCTGCGCATTACAGAGATCGTCGCGCCAGGCCAGATATTTCTTCCATTTCACTTTGTTGAAAGCAACGCGAATCAGATTACGCAAAGCGCCTTCGATCCAATCTCGCGCGAACCGAACTATAAGCAATGCGCCGTACGAGTTGAAAAGTCGTCCAGCGTGCATGCGTAGTCTCTGACCGGCCGTTTTGAAGGCGGCCCACAACAACCCAAGTTTTGTACCCAGGCTGCGGGATTCCCCGACTCTCACTCAATTCAACTGGAGTTTCTTCCGGAGGATCGCATATGGACAAGAAATCATTTATTGCAAGCGGCCACTTGCCAACTCTTATCTCCGCATTTCTCTACTTCGATATCAGCTTCATGGTATGGATCCTCTTTGGGCCGATGACGCCGTTCATCGCCGATCAAATGCACCTGACGGCAACCGAGAAGGGCTTGCTGACCGCAATTCCGTTGTTGGGCGGGGCAATCTTCCGCCCCATAATTGCGCTTCTCGCAGACAGGATAGGCGGCCGCCGTGCAGGCCTCATCGGCCTTGGCTTGACGCTCGTCCCGCTGATTCTTGGATGGCGCTTCGCCGGCGCCTTGTGGCAGTTTTATCTGATCGGATTTCTGCTGGGAATCGCCGGCTCGAGTTTTGCCGTTGCGCTTCCGCTGGCCGGCCGGTGGTATCCCGCCGAGCACCAGGGACTGGCCATGGGGATTGCCGGCGCGGGTAACTCTGGAACTCTGATTATCACCTTCTTTGGTCCTCGCCTGGCTCAGCATTTCGGCTGGCACGCCGTCTTCGGCATGGCGCTTGTTCCCGTACTGCTGGTCCTTGCAATCTTCTTCTTCCTGGCCAGGAACAGCCCCTCCATGTCTGCGCCCAGGCCGTGGAGCAAGTATGCCCAACTGCTCGCCACAGGAGATACCTGGAGACTATGCTTTCTCTATAGCCTTACCTTTGGCGGATTTCTCGGCCTGGCCAGTTTTCTCACCGTGTTTTTTCACGACCAATACCATCTGACGAAGGTGCAGGCAGGCGATTACACGACGCTGGTTGTGTTGTCCGGCAGTTTTCTGCGCCCGGTCGGGGGATGGCTTTCGGATAAGATTGGCGGGTATCGTCTGCTGCTCGGGCTCTTTGCCGGCGTTGCCCTATGCCTGATGATACTCAGCGGCCTGCCGCCGCTCGCCGTGGTGGTTCCCCTGCTGTTTTTGTCCATGGGCATGTTAGGCATGGGCAATGGCGCCGTTTTCCAAATAGCGCCGCAACGGTTTTTCTCAGATATCGAACTCATCACTGGCATCGTTGGCGCGGCAGGCGGTCTGGGCGGCTTCTTTCTTCCCTCGGCGCTCGGGGCGCTCAAGGATTTCTCCGGAAGCTATGGAACCGGTCTGCTTTGCTTCGCATTGCTCCTGGCCGCCAGCGTTCTGCTGATGCTTGAGTTTGGTGTGAAGTGGCAGAACACCTGGACATCTGCGGCGTTGAGCCGCACCAGGGCGTTCAGCTACCGCGGTTCTCGGACGAGCCTCCCAAACACTCCAATTGCCTGCGAAATGGATGGCGCCGTGGAGTGAAGCCCGGCCTTAATACCGTTCAGCAGAAGGGCTGCTGCCATGCCTCGCCGTCCCGGGTTTCAAAATGCCAGCTTGCCCTGACATGCCCAAACCGGCGAAAGTAAGCAGCAGATGGAACAGGCCTTCCGTTCGAAACGCGTGCTTGCACCCGGCGGCCTCAGAGCCGCGACGGTGGTGGTGCGCGACGGGCGCATCACCGGTGTGCGCGGCTGGGACGAGGCTCCGTCCGCTGCCACGCTGCACGACTATGGTGACCATGTGCTGATGCCCGGACTGGTCGACACCCATGTGCACATCAACGAACCGGGACGCACCGAGTGGGAAGGATTTGAGACCGCGACGCGCGCCGCGGCAGCGGGCGGAGTGACTACCCTCGTTGACATGCCGCTAAACTGCGTGCCGGAGACCATCGACGCGCAGGCGCTCGAAGCCAAGCGCCAGGCAGCCGTGGGCAAGACCTGGGTGGATTGGGCAACCTGGGGCGGTGTGGTTCGCGGCAATGCCGATTCCCTGCCGGCGCTTGTGCAGGCGGGCGTTCCCGGCTTCAAATGTTTCCTCATCCACTCCGGCATCGACGGCTTTGCGTGGGTAAGCGAAGCCGACCTGCGGCTGGCTCTCGAACGGCTGCGCGGCACAGGGCTTCCGTTACTGGCGCACGCTGAGGTCGCCGGCCCGGTGAATGAGGCCACCAGCCAACTGAACGCGCGCGGCGCGGACTGGCGGCGGTACTCCACGTATCTCGCCTCCCGGCCAGACGCCGCGGAGGTTGAGGCCATTGCACTGCTGATCCGGCTGGCAGAAAAGTTCGACGCACACATTCACGTTGTGCATCTGGCCACGGTGGAGGCGCTGCCCATGCTCCAGAGCGCGCGCGACCGCGGCCTGCGTGTCACGGTAGAGACCTGCACGCAGTACCTGTGGTTCGCCGCGGAAGAAATTGCCGACGGCGCAACCGAGTTTAAATGCGCGCCTCCCATCCGCAGTGCAGCCAATCGCGAGGGGTTATGGATTGCGCTCGAGGAAGGGCTCATCGACATGGTGACGACCGACCACTCTCCTTGTCCGCCGCCGATGAAGCGCCGCGAAGAAGGCCTATGGAACCTGGCCTGGGGCGGCATCGCAAGCCTTGGACTGGCGCTGCCGGTGCTGTGGACGGGGATGCAGCGGCGCGGAATGAGTATGGAGCGGATTGCCGAATGGATGGCCGCTGCGCCGGCGAAACTGGCTGGCTTTTCAGCGCGCAAAGGCGCGCTGGCAGCGGGCGCAGACGCAGATTTTGTGGTCTTCGATCCCGATGCCGTGTGGACGGTGACGCCGGAAGAGCTTCGTTTCCGTCACAAGCTCTCGCCGTATTTGGGCGCGGAGTTGCGGGGACGCGTGCTGGAAACCTGGTTGCGCGGCGAGAGAATCTTTGCGGATGGCCGGTTCGCCGGCGAGCCGCGCGGCAGAGAGTTGGCGCGAGCATGAGGGAGCGCGCGCAGCGGGCCATTGCAGAGTGCCTTCGGATCGCGGCCATGACCGAGGAACCGGGGCGCATAACGCGGCGTTTTCTTACGCCGCCGATGCACGATGTGCATGCGCTGCTGACGGCGCGCATGGCCGCAATGGGTATGGCCGTGCATGTTGATGCGGCGGGCAATCTGCGCGGGCTGTGGCTGCCGGCGAACGGCACCGAGCGGCGGCTCATCCTCGGCTCACACGTGGACACGGTGCCCGATGCTGGCGCGTATGACGGCGTGCTGGGCGTCACGCTGGCGCTTGAATGGGTTGAGCTGGCGCGGGTGCTCAACTTTCCGCTGGCCATCGAAGTGATCGCGTTCTCTGAGGAAGAGGGCGTACGCTTCGGCGTGCCGTTCATCGGCAGCCGCGCAGTGGCGGGGCGCTTCGATTCTTCGCTGCTCGCGCTCAAAGACGCGGAAGGCATGAGCGTCGAGCAGTCGATTCGCGCCTTCGGTCTCGATGCCGGCCGGATCGAGGAAGCCGTAGCTGACACGGATGCATTTGCCTTTGTCGAAGTTCATATCGAGCAGGGCCCGGTGCTGGAGGCTGAGAACCTGAGCGTAGCTGCGGTCACAGCCCTCGTGGGCCAGACCCGTATGAGCCTCACCTTTACGGGCCACGCCAACCACGCGGGCACCACGCCCATGCATCTGCGCCGCGATGCGCTGGCCGGAGCCGCGGAGTGGATTGCCGGCGTTGAAGCGCTCGCCAAAAGCACAGGCGGCCTTGTGGCCACCGTGGGCAAAATTGAAGCTGCGCCCAATGCCGGCAACGTGGTTCCCGGCGTGGCGACTGTAAGCCTCGATGTGCGCCATGCGATCGACAGCGCGCGCATGGCCGCTGTGGATTCGCTGCTGGAACAGGCAAACGCCATCGCAGGCCGGCGCGGACTTGCGCTCAGTTACAAGCGCCAGATGGACCAGCCAGCCGTGCCGATGGACGAGCGGCTCACGGCGTTTCTCGCCGAATCTATTCAGGCTTCAGGGTTCGCCGTGAAGCGCATGACGAGCGGCGCGGGCCACGACGCCATGGTGATGGCTGCGCGCGTGCCCACTGCGATGCTCTTTCTGCGCAGCCCCGGCGGCATCAGCCATCATCCTGACGAGGCGGTGCGCGAGGGGGATGTGGAGGCTGCGCTGCACGTGGGCCACAAGTTTCTTGAGCGGTTGGCGGCAGAGGTCGGTTAGAATCGAACAAAATATATTGGGCGTTTTGGACGATTTGGAAAATCTCCTCGATCGAGGTCGCATTTGCATCATCTGGGAGCAACACGGAGCAGCCTGAAACACGATCACCTGCTGCAAACGCCGGACACATTCATCCGCACACCGCTGCCCGGCGCCGAAGCCGTCGATTTCATCATTCACACCGCGCCGCAACTGGGCGCGCAGTTCACGCAGATGAGTGCGGAGTTCGCGGCAGGCGGCGCGCTTGGGCCCACTCCGGCGCAGCGCTTTGTTTACGTGATCGAAGGCGAGCTTACGCTGGAGGCGGGCGGCAAAACTGCCACGCTTGTGCCCGGTAGATTCGCATATCTGCCCCAGGCTACGCCGCACACCGTGCGCGCCAGCATTGCCTCGCGTGCTGCTGTGATTGAAAAGACGTATCAACCGCAGGCGGGCGCGGCATCTCCTGAGATTGTCATCGGCGACGAGTCCAACATTTCCGGCACGCCGCTGATGGGTGATGAGGGCCTGCGCGTGCGCGCCCTCATGCCCGATGGGCCGCCCTACGACTTCGCCGTGAACACCATGACTTACGATCCGGGCGCGGCGCTCAGCATGGTGGAGATTCACGTGATGGAGCACGGGCTGCTGATGCTCGAAGGCGGCGGCATCTACCGGCTCGGCGACGTGTGGTATCCGGTCGAGGCCGGCGACTTCATCTGGATGGGCCCGTATTGCCCGCAGTGGTTTGGTGCGCTGGGCAAGAAGCCGGCGAAGTATCTCATCTACAAAGACTGGCGCAGGCATCCGTTGGGAGCGTGAATCGCATGACAACCGCTCGTCCCGCACTCACCCCACCACTGAGCATCGATCGGCTCATCGAGGAGCTGCAGAGCCTTGCGCAGATCTCTGAGGCTGAGCCGCCGGTGGTCACGCGCGTCGTGTTTGGCGAAGCTGACCTGCGCGCGCGTGCTTATGTGAAGAAACTGTGCGCGGACGCAGGGCTCGGCGTCAAGGAAGATGCAATCGGCAACACATTCGCGCGCTGGGAAGGCAGCGATCCCGCGCTTGCGCCTATCGGCGCCGGCTCGCACATCGATGCGATTCCCAATGCGGGCCTCTATGACGGCTGCGTAGGCGTGCTGGGCGGGCTTGAAGCGATCCGCGTTCTGCAGCAGCTTGGCTTCAAGCCGCGGCGCTCCATCGAGCTGGTGATCTTCACAGCGGAAGAGCCAACGCGCTTCGGCATCGGCTGCCTGGGCAGCCGCATGATGGCCAATGTGCTCACGCCCGCGCAGGCGCTGGCATTGCGCGACAAGGAGGGCCGTGGCCTGGAGGAGTGGCGCACGCAGGCCGGCTTTGCGGGACCGCTCGAATCCGTCGCATTGCCCGCGGGACGCTGGCGCCAGTTTGTCGAGCTGCACATTGAGCAGGGACCGCTGCTCGAAGAAGAAGGCATCGACGTCGGCCTGGTGACGCACATTGCCGCGCCCGCAAGCCAGCGCATCGTGATTGAAGGCGAGGGTGGCCACGCCGGCGGCAGGCTGATGCCGGGCCGCAAAGACGCACTGGCCGCGGCGGCAGAGTTGATGCTCGCGCTGGAAGCTGCAGCAAAATCGACCGGGGTAATCGACACCGTGGCCCCCGTGGGCGTGTGTGAAGTGTTTCCGGGAGCGGTCAACA
>JBAUCP010000834.1:0-5159 GCA_049677625.1 Occallatibacter sp.
CGTCATTCCTTTCACCACGTACGTAATCGCGGGGGAAGGATTGAATTGCGGCTCCACGTAGGCCCGCGGCCCGCTCCAACTCAGGTAAAACTGCCGCCCCGATTCTGCCCAGGCGGCCGTTAAGCCATTGAGAGTCGGCCCTTCGGCAACTGCCATTAAACCGGGAGGAGACGTCTCGACGAGTTTGAACATGCCTGCGGCCACAACCGTGTTACTTGCCACGCCCGCGGCGCCGCTGCCTTCAACCTGATTCAGCAGCCACTCCTGCAGCAAACGAGTTTCAAGAAGAAAGGGCCGGCGCGATTCGTCCACCGCGACAGTGCCCACAACCTGCCATATCCGGCTTACCTCAAAAGTGAGCTCGGCCAGTAGCACACACTCCTCGTCCGGGCAGCCGCAGCCACAGGCTCCCGACTTGGCCGCCAGGCGCGGGCGCACCTCTGTAACCCAGACCAGGAACGCCGCCCGCAAAAAGCCCGGTGCATCGAACGCAGACAGATAGATCTGCGAGGCATCACCAGGCGGCGAGGTCATCGGGGAATCGATCGCTCCGCCTTCGCTCTCAAGCTGGCGAACCATATCCTCGAGTTCGGCTGCGGTGACGGAACTCGGAGCGTCGCCGATTCGAATGCGATGAAGCAGCCGGCCGAACTGCCGAGTGGTGTCTTCTTCAATCTGCGACGGCCTGAAGCAAAGACCGTTCAGCAGTACGGCATCGATGGATGGAGACGAGGGTGGCGACGAAGCAACTTGGTCCGCGTTCAGGCAGAGCTTGAGTTGAAAAGAATCGGCAATGTTCGATGCCGCGATCGCATCCTGCTGGGTGCGGCACGGCTCACCGGGTACAGGAACGGTGTCTGTCGGGCACTCGCGATAGCAAAGTACGACGCACAGCGATAAGGACAGCGGCGCGCTTCCGAAAATACCCGCGAGGGTCGTCTGGTTGTTGGTGAGCCAGTCGTTTAACCGTGCGCACATCTGCTGCTGTACGTGAATTTCCTGTCCGCGCGGGTTGATTGCGATCCCCCTGGATACCTGCACTTCCAGGTCGGGGGCTGTGCTGACGCCGACCTGAAGACCGCAGACCGTGCCGTAGCCGTGGGCCAGGCGATATTGCGAGTGGTCTTTAGCCAGCAGATACGTCTGTTCCTGCTTGAACTCGTCGACTCCAAGCACCATGCCGAAGGTGTAGTTCACTCGCTTCTGCGGGTCCAGCTTCTGCATGCAGGGCGCGCCGGTCCGAAAAGTACTCATACGCACCTCCCCGGGGGTTTCAGTTCGCGGCAACTCTGGACGATGGAACGTTCTCCCAGCCTCTTCCGGTCCCTTGCGCGAATCGGGTCGGCCGCCGCGAGGTGAGAGGCTGCAAGCGATCCACTGCCCAGGACCAAAGCGGCGAACCGGCTTCCAGGGCCAAGCAGCGTGTCCTGCCCGAGTCGGGCTTCGCCCACGCAGAACATTGCCCAGTAGAGCCTGACGTCGAACGAGGTGTGCGCCGGCTTTTCGATGTTGGCGACCCGTTGCGCCACGGCCAGTTTCGTCTGCTGCGCTGCGGAAGTATCAGTGAGATTCACCGGAACCAGCACGGTAAAACGGTGCGCATTCTGCTGAATGGGGAGTGCCACCGAGACAAACCTGATCCAGTCAAGCAGCATGGCCCCGCCGGGCGGCATGGATGCAGGCAGAGGAACCGTGGCAAAGCTGGAATACACGTTGGCTCCGGTGAGATTCCAGGCCGTGTTCAGATCGGCAATCGTGTTGTATCGCTCGGAGAGAAACGATTGATACGCACTCTGATCGGCGCTGGTCACGGCCGCATACGTAAAGCCGAGTCCATCGCGGAGAAATCGCTTCCAGTCCGCTGCTTCGATTGTGGAGGCGGGCTGCAACGGAGGCAGCACCAACTGGGGATCTTCGAATCCCGTGTAGCTTGTCGCCCAGGCCGCGTTCAGATCGGCGATGGTTTCATACTCGCTCTGCAGAGAGCAGCGAAACAGCGCGGTCAGCGGCGCGGCTCCCTGCGCCGGTGTCCATGCCGAGCCGGCCTCGGAGACAGATCCGGAGGCGACCACTCCCGGCGCATGCACGTCCGCGGTGTCGGTGGTGTCAAGGAGCGGTGAGGACCGGGTGAGAAAGCGCTCCACCAGCCGGACGGAGAATACGTCGGAGGCCTGAGAGCTGGAACCGGAGCTGCAACAGGAACCGGAACCCGAACTCGAAGAAGAGCCCGAGCCGGAGTCCGATTCGTCGAACAGGGAATCGTCCGGACAAGGGTTGAGCATGAGCTTGATCGCGCGAATAATTCCGTTGGGCGTGCCCCGTTCGAAGAACATCTGCGGAGCGTGGGAAAGGACCAGTCTCCGGGTCTGCTCGCTCCAGGTTGGTTCCAGAACAATGGACATCCACGAGGCCAGCCAATCGAGGTACTCGGCCGGAACGATGCGCGGATCAAAGAGTTCCTGCACCTGCTCGATCTTCCCTTCGAGCACAGTGAAGAGGCCTTCCACATTCGCCAGGTAGCGATCGAGAAAAGAGGCGGAAACCGGATCGTCCTGGTATACGGCTGGAAGATATTGGCGGAGATAGGAAAAACGCGGGTAATAGGCGCGCAGGGCCTGCAGACGCGGGGAATTGCGTCCGTTTCCGCTCAGCGTCAAACGCAGTTGCAGATACCGCCCGACCGCGTTTTGAAAGAGCAGTTCCCAGGTTCCGGTTCGATCGGGCGAGCCCTGTAGCTGTGGCGTGACATAGGGAATCTCACAACCGTCATCGCGCAGGTAGGGCTGCGGCTCGGTCTGCCAGGGCGTAGAGGGTAGCAGCGATTGAACGTCGGCAGCGCGGCTTTCCACCAGCACCGACGCGCCCGGCGGGATACAGGCATCCAGAAAAAGCCGATGCCATACGCATCCCGGCCGCTTTCCGTCAAACGCATTCGGCGGGCTCGCCGGCGAAGCGGCCAAGCCAGGCTGAGGCAGCAGCAACTGGGCCTGCAACTGGTAGACAGGGCGCGGCTGCTCCACCAGTTGAACCCATTGCTCCTGATAGTCGTAATAGACGCAGCCGCCAGCCTCTACTGTTCCTTTGCCTTCGAATTGGCGCATGGGGAAATAACGGGGCTGGACGCTGAGCGAGCAGTTGTTTCCCTGCACGGTCACGGCAAAAGCGAACGACTGCTCACCGTAGATCTCGACGATATAAAGCGTTCCCATGGCGCCCGGCAGCGCTCCGTTCGTGTTAAAGGCAAAGTCATATCCGCGCACCGCTTGCGGGTCCGGATCGCCGGGACCAGGAGAATCGGGTACGTAGTCTGCGAGCGCCTGGGCGAGTGTGATGGACGGCCCACTCTCCACGCCTGCCTGAAAGCGATGAACCATCGAGTAATTCGCGCCCGGCGGGTTCTCCAGAATAAGAGCGCTTCCATCGGGAAGACCCTCGATGGCGACGGGATCGCTGAGCTGCGTGAGCGGCACTGCAAAGTCCAGTGTGACCTGGCCCGCGGCCGAGTGCTGCTCCACAAAGGAAGTCGCGCCGGCAGGCTGAAATCCGGATGCGGTCACGCTTGGCGCGCTCAGCGGACGAAGGCCCTGCACCTCCAGGTTGCGATCCAGCTTCCAATAAAACCGGTTGGTGCGATCTAGGATGAACACGCCCCCGTCACTGGCGGTGGCCATGTCGAATGGTGCAAAAGGCACAGCCGCAGGCCAGAGCAGTTGCGATGGCGGGCCGCCGGAGTAGAGATCGAAGACCAGCAGTCCTTTCGGCTGCACGGTGCCGACGACCAGATAATGGTCGGGAGTGACGGCCAGCCCGGAGAAGACCAATGCTGCCTGAGGCTCCGGGCCGCCGGGGATGAAAAATTCGCCGGCCGGCACAGGGCTGCGCACTTCATCCCCGCTCGACCAGAAATGCTGCGCGCTGCTGGAAGGCATCATGCTCAAAAAGCGGAGCTCGGTCTGCGACTCCGCAATCCAGTACCAGTTTCCGTAGCGGTCCCGTGCCGATCCGCGGCGATTCGCAACATCCAAGGCAACCTGGCCGCTCAACCTGGGAAAAATGAACAGGCTCTGATGCAGGCTGAGCGTGGCATCGCAGGGGTTCCAGTCAAACAGCGGCTCGGCAGACGGAGAACTCTGATTGGCTGCAGTAAGCCAATCCGTCTCGCCGTATACCAGCTGGAACCGAGTTTGGTTAACGTCCATTGTCTCTCCCTAGCAGCTTGTCTGCGGTGCGGGAATCACAAAGGTCGGTGTGGTGGAAGCAGCCGGGGTCGTTGCGGATAAATCGAGCGCAGCGCCGGAGCTGACTGTAAGCTGCAGCAACTCTGGCAACTGCAATCCGGAGATTGGCAATGTGCCGATCGAAGTCATGGTTTCGTCCCAGAGCAGAACCGATTCCACATCGCTGACTCCGGTGACGAGCAGCGCCTGCACCATCAGGCCGGTCGGGTCCACGGTCTTCGACAAAGGCCAGCCCGTCTGCGTGGGCCCGCCACAAAGCGGAGACAGATAGCGCCGAACCGCGGTTCGAACTGCCTGGGTCACCGTGGCGATATCCTGTCCCGCAATCACGTCGACACCGATCGAGACATAGAGGCCCAAATAATCAGGGCCGCGAACATACACTTCCGTGGTGACCAGACGGCGAGGTTCCAGGTAGTTACAGACTGCATCCAGAAACATCAGGTCCGGCTCGGGCGCGCCCGGACCGTCCGGGATCACCAGCACGGTGACCGCTCCTGGCGCCGGAACATCGGCTTCATCCGGATTGAACAAGGGCAGAATCTCCACCCGGCCCAGGGCCACGCCCGGCGTCTGATTCACGATGCTGGAAAAATCCGTACTGGAAACGGCGCGTCCGCCGTTTTGCAGATAATCCGGGATGTTCTGCTCGGCCTCGCTCAGTGTTTCGCCATCGTCTCCGCCCCAAGTGGGGAGGGGATTTTCCACCGTAAAACCGGCCGGAAGCTGCGGGCTGCTCTGGATCGCCGCGATGCCCACGTTGCCCGCCGATCCTCCACCATAGGCGTAGCTGGCCATGATCGAGACACCGGAGGCCGGACGCGCGCCATGCAGACCGTCGCCGAATTGGATATCGCCCGACTCGCCGTCCACGGTGAAGACCTGCGGGCTGCGATACTGCGAGGCCGGCACGGTTGCGCC
>JBAUCP010000835.1:0-5422 GCA_049677625.1 Occallatibacter sp.
GTCTGGAGACCGGCGCTCCATTCGACGCATACATCTTCAGGACGAACTCCAGCGGAGATGTTAGATAGACTCTCTGAGCAATTCGATCGCTAACCTAACAACTGGCTCCGGCTTTGGCCAGGCACTCCTTCAGGCCTTTCATGCTCACGCGGCTTGAGGCCTCGGGCGTGCCCGCTCCGCGCCAGTGGGTTTCAAGGCTCACTGCATAGTGGTAGCCGTTGCGCTGAAAGGCGCGAAACTGGCCCACCCAGTCGATGATGCCTCCACCCACGGGCGCCCACTCGGATTTACCCTCCGGCTTGCGGATCGTGTCCTTGCAGTGGCAGTGGCCGATGCGCTCCTTGGGCAGCAGGTTATAGTCGTCGGGATAGGGCGTATCGCCGGGGAAGGTGGCCGAGTTGCCGGGGTCCCAGTTGAGCATGAAGTTGGGCTCGCGGATCTCGTCGAGCACCGCCGCAGCCTCCTTGCCGCTGCCGGTGTTGCACGCCATCTCGTTTTCAAGCAGCAGAATGAGGTTGTGCTTGGCGCAGATGCGTGCGGCCTCGCGCAGCTTGTCGTTGATGGCGGCGCGATAGGGCGCAGGGTCGTCGAGACGCCAGAAGTCGAAGCAGCGGATGCGGTCGGTCTGGAAGGCCTTGGTCAGCTCGATGCAGCGGTCGAGCACGTTGTCCTGCTGCTTGAAATCGAAGTCGGCGTGGAACTGGTCGCGCTGGGGGCCGTGCGAGGATTGCGGCGCGCCCGGCCAGTTGACCTTGAAGAGCGGGCTGGCAATGTCGGTGACGCGCAGCTTGTACTTCTCCAGAATTTTGCGCGCGCGGTCTATTTCGTCCGAGTCGAGATCGGTGATGTTTTTGTTCCACATGCCGCGGATCTCGATCCAATTGAGGCCGAAGTCGTTGGCGGCAACCGAGCAGGAGTGGTCGAAGTCCTGCGAAATTTCGTCGTTGATGACGGAGAGACGGAAGGGGCAGCTCATGCGCGCACCCCCATCTTCTGCTGCAGATAGCGGAGGCTCACTTCGTTGGCGTCCTTGGGCGACAGGCTGCTGCCGGTGGGCACGCGGTCGAGCTCCACAATGCCCCAGCCGCGGAAGTGGATGTCATGCAGCGCGGCAAAGACGGCTGGAAAATCCACCCGGCCCTGGCCCAGCTCCTGCCACTCGTAGCCGCTGGCCGTGGGCGCGTTCTTCACGTCCTTGAAGTGCATGAACAGGATGCGGCGGCCATATTTGCGAATCGCCGCCGCAGGATCGCCGCCGCCTTCGAGATAATGCGCCACATCGAGTTCGAGATAAAGGTAGTTTGGGTCGGAGGCTTCGAGAATCGCGTCGATGGCCTCGGGCGGCTGGCCGATGGAGTTCATGTGATTGTGAAAGCCGAGGCGGACGCCGTAATCGGAGATGCGCTTGCCGATCTCGGTGAAGAGCTGGCCCTGCAGCTTCAAGTCGGCGGCGGTGAAGGTCTGGGCAGGCTTGGCCGGCGCGCTGATGAGCTGCAGATAGTGGCCTCCCGCTTCATGCACGTAGTGGGCGTGCTTTACGTGCGTCTCCAACTGCGACTGGCGCAGGGCCGGGTCGAGCGAGGTGGAACCGCTCGACAGCGCGACGAAGGTGAGCTTGCGCTTGGCCAGCAGGTCGCCGAGCGCGTGCGGATCGGGATACTGATCGAGCGTGGGCGAGCGCAACTGGATGCCGGCAAAGCCGTCGGCAGCGATGTCGGCAATCGCCTGTTCGGCGTTGTCGCTCCAGGTAATGGCGGAGCAGCCAAGGCGGATGTCTGTCTCGCCGCGATGCAATGGCACGTCGAATGCGGAGAGATCGATGGGCGGATACAGCGGGCCGGCTGCGAAACCGGCATGAGCCGCACGCGGCGCAGCAGCCAGCGCGCCCGCGCTCGCAAGGCCGGCGAGAAACGCCCGGCGCGAAGTGGACATAGGATTTTTCCTCCAGGGATTTGAAAGCGCCGCGAGGGGGCTTTCCGCTTGCGCCAGAGATTATAGACCTTTGGGAAAGAGGCGAGCGGGAGTGCGCAGATGGGCGGCGAAAAATTGGAAAAGACTAATAAACTCATTAGTTTTCGCCGAAATTACTTTGGACACTAAAAATTTTTCGACTTGGGCTAATGAAAACCCACGATTACTCCGATTGGGGAGCCAGAGGACAGAGAATAGGGCTGACGGCAGATGCGCCGCTGAGACGAAACACAACTGCCGAGAGGAGATCTCATGAAAGGCAAAATACTGGTCGTCGAAGACGAGCCGGTTGTGGCTCTCGATCTGCAGCAGGAAGTGGAGCAGCTGGGACTCACCGTGGTGGGTCTGGCAGAGAGCGCAGACGAAGCGCTGCTGGTGGCCGAAGAAAACCGTCCCGATCTGGTGTTGATGGATGTGCGGATCGTAGGCAGCATGGACGGGGTTCAGACCGCGCGGTTGCTGCGCGAGGCTTACGGCATCCCGGTGATCTTCCTTACCTCCTACAGCGACGAGTCAACGATCCGGCGCGCGGCGCGCGAGCTTCCTTACGGCTATCTGACCAAGCCCTTTCAGCCGCGCGAGCTGAAGGCCGCGCTGGAAGTGGGCCTGCACCGGGAAAAGGCCGAGACACTGCAGAAGCGGGAGCACGAGGCCATTACGGCCACCGTGGCGGGAATGCGCGAGGGCGTGCTGTTGCTTTCCGCGTTACGCGAAGTGCGGTTCATGAACACCGCCGCCGAGGACCTGACCGGATGGGCGATCGAAGACGCGAAGGGCAAGGCCGTGGACGCGGTGCTGAACCTGGGCGAGCGCAGCGATTGCCTGCCGCAGGCCAGTAGCAGCGAGGCCTCCACGGAGGAGTTCGGACTGCCGCTCGAACGCAACGGCGGAGGCCGGATCCTGGTGGACCTGTGCATGTCTTCGCTGCGGGACCACGACGGCGAACGTACCGGTTGGGTGGTCACGCTGCGCGACGCTGCCGAACGCCTGCGGACGCAGGCAGTGGAAGAGGCGCTCGAGGAGGGCCACTCATTTCACACCGCGCCCATCGCCATGATGCAGTTAGACGCCACCGGCTGTATTGTGCGCGTGAACCGGACCCTGCTGGAGGAGACCGGCGTGGAGGCCGAGTGCCTGGTGGGGCGCACGCTGACCGGCCTCAGCATGGATCCAGATCCGCGCATTGCGCGCGACCTGATGCACAAGCTGCTGCAGGGCCCCGCACAGGCCACAACCGCGCGCCCGCACTCGATGAATTGAAACCTCCCCTCAGAAAAACAAAGCGGACGGGTTGAGCGGCATCAAGGCTCACCGCGCGGCGCCCGGCTGTGCGGCATGGACTGCAAATTGCATCACAGCAGCGGACGCGGCACAACCGGATGGAGTGATGGAGATGACTCATACGATCGAGCGGCCCATCGAGTTGCCGGTCGGGGACGGATGGCTTCCCGGCGAGCTGTTGTCGGCCGAAGGAATGCGGGGCGCGCTGTACGCGCTGTTTGAGGGCCATTCGGACATGGTGGCCGTCACCGATCACCAGGGCCGCATTGTGGGCGGAAACTCGCGGCTGCTCGAGGGGCTGGGTTACTCGCGCCGTGAGCTGGAAGGCCAGCCGATCGCCATGCTGCTTCCTCATGAGGCGCGCGCCCTGGGCCCGGGCGTCGATTCAAGGGTGTGCGACGCACACGGCAACTGCTTTCCGGTGGAGGTAAAGCTGTGGCCGTTTGCCTGTGGCAAGCGAAGCTACGTGATGGCCGTATGCCGCCGCCTGGACGAGCAACTGGCGCGGAGCCCGATGTACGTGCGCGCGCTGGTTGAGAGCGTGCGCGGCTATGCCATCAACCTGCTCGATCCTCATGGAAAAATTCTCACCTGGAATGAGGGCTCGCGGCGCATTCATGGCCTGTCAGCCGGTGAGGCGCTGGGCAGAAACTTCTCCATCCTGTTTCCGCCGGAAGAGGTCGAGCGCGGAGAACCTGCCTGGCTGCTCAAAGAGACGGCGCGCGCAGGAAGCTGCCGCATCGAGGCCTGGAGGATGGGCCCGGACGGTAAAAAGATCTGGGCAGAGATCGACCTGACGGCGATTCGCGACAGCGCCGGCCAACTGACCGGCTTCACCCGCGTGCTGCACGACGCGACAGCGCACAAGCTGTCTGAAGAGAGCCTGCGCAAGCTGAACTTCGAGCTGGAACAGTACCGCGTGATCCTCGAGAACATCGATGAGCACGCGATCTACACCCTCGATGGGGATGGGCTGATCACCGGCTGGGGAACCGGTGCGCAAAAGATGCTGGGCTACACGGCCGAGGAGGTTCTGGGGCAGCATTATTCCATCCTTTCGCCGGAGGAGGATCGGCTGGCGGGTACGCCGCAGCGCGAACTGGCTGAAGCGGCCGTGACCGGGCGCTGCTGTACCGATACCTGGCGTCTTCGCAGCGACGGGTCGGTGGTATGGTGCAGCGGAGTGATCTCCGCGGTGCGGGACGAGGCGGGCGGACTGGTCGGGTTTGTTCGCGTGGCGCGCGACCGCACCCAGGAAAAGATGTTTGCCGATGCGCGCGAGCAACTGGCCGCGGAGCTGGAAGAGCGCGTGGCCGAGCGCACGCGGCAACTGGAAGAGACGGTGGAAGAGCTGCGCCGCAAAAATGAGGAGGTGCGCGAGCACTCCGAGATCGTATCGCGCAATCTGCGCGAGAAAGAGATGCTGCTGCGCGAGATCCACCATCGCGTGAAAAACAATCTGCAGGTGGTGCAGAGCCTGCTGAAGATGCGCGCGCGGCTGCTGCCTGCCGGCGAGTCGCGCGAGGCGTTTAACACCACCGTGGAGCGGGTGAGCGCCATGGCCCTGTTGCACGAACGGCTCTACCAGACGCCCGACCTCGCCGGCCTGCCGCTCTCGAACTATGTCCGCGACCTCTTCCGCGATGTGGTTGCCTCCAACTCACTCGAGTCGGGACAGATTCAACTTGAGCTCGATGCCGACGACATTCCGCTCAAAATCGAGTTCGGCATTCCCTTTGGGCTGCTCATGAACGAGCTGCTGTGCAACAGCATGAAACACGCATTTCCCGATGGCAGAAGGGGCACCATCTCCGTCTCCGTTCACCGCGTTCCCGGAGCCGTGCGGATCGTGGTTGAAGATGACGGCCAGGGCTTGCCGGAAGACTTCGATCCGGCTGCAACACCATCCATGGGGCTCAAGCTGGCGGCGAGCCTGGCGCGTCAGTTGGGCGGCAAGCTTGAGTTTCGCAGCCGCTCGGGTTGCCGTGTGCAGGCCGATCTGACCCGCATGTGAAGCGCTGCCGGCAGCGCGGCATTTACTTGCGAGTGTACGTCCTGGTTTCGCCGGTGCGCGTGTTGGTGACGGAGAAATCGCCGTTCGGCGAAGCAATCACTTTCAGATAGGCGCCGTCCTGTGCGCTGCCGGAGGGATTGGCGATCAGCGCCGCGG
>JBAUCP010000836.1:0-14948 GCA_049677625.1 Occallatibacter sp.
TAACTAAAGCAGGATTACGAAGCAAAAGGAGCGCGGAAAAATGGCAGCGCAACGCACCATGACGTATGGAATCGTAGTAGGTAATCGCGGATTTTTTCCTGATCATTTAGCCAAGACCGGCCGCGAGGAGATGATTGCGGCCGTGGAGGCTGCCGGCGCAAAGGCGCTGGTGCTCGGACCGGAAGACTCGAAGCACGGCGCCGTGGAAACCTATGCCGAGGCCTCGCGCTGCGCCGAGTTCTTCAAGAGACATGTGGCGGAGATCGACGGCATCATTGTCACGCTGCCCAATTTTGGTGACGAGCGCGGCGTGGCCGATGCGCTGCGTCTCTCCGGACTCAAAGTGCCCGTGCTCATCCAGGCCACGCCCGACCGCTCCGACGCCATGACCATCGCCACGCGCCGCGACAGCTTCTGCGGCAAGATGAGCGCCTGCAACAACCTGATGCAGTACGGCATTCCTTATTCGCTCACCACGCTGCACACCGAGAGCCCCGCGTCGCCAGAGTTCAAAGCCGACCTCGAGTGGTTCGGCCAGGTATGCCGCATCGTGAAGGGACTCAAAAATCTCCGCATCGGCGCCATCGGCGCGCGCCCCGCGGCCTTCAATACCGTGCGTTACTCCGAGCGCATCTTCGAGACCAGCGGCATCTCGATCGAGCCCATCGATCTGTCTGAAATCTTCGGCCGCATCAGCCGCATGAAGGACACAGACGACGCCGCGCAGGCTAAACTAGCGGCGATCAAGAGCTACGTAACCACCGCCGGCATCCCCGAGGAAGCGCTCATGAAGATGGCCAAGCTGGGTGCGGTCATCGACGGCTGGATGAAACAGACCGCCGTGACCATCAGCGCCGTGCAGTGCTGGACCTCGATGGAAGAGTACTTTGGCGTGGTGCCCTGCACGGTGATGAGCATGATGAGCAACGAGCTTATTCCATCGGCTTGCGAGGTCGATGTGCCCGGTGTACTCAGCATGTACATGATGGCGCTGGCCAGCCAAACCCCCTCCGCGCTGCTCGACTGGAATAATAATTACGGCAGTCATCCTGACAAGTGCGTCTGCTTCCACTGCTCCAACCTGCCCAAACACTTCTTCAACGATGTAAAGATGGATTACCAGGAGATTATCGCCGGCACGGTGGGCAAGCTCAACACCTTCGGCACCTGCGTGGGTCGCGTGAAGGCAGGCGCCATGAGTTTTGCGCGCTATTCGACGGACGATCGCCGCGGCGTGATTCGCGGCTACACCGGCGCCGGCCGTTTCACCGACGATCCGCTCGAGACTTTCGGCGGCGCGGGCGTTGCCGAGATTCCGCAACTGCAAAAGCTGCTCAGATATATCTGCCGCGAGGGCTTTGAGCACCACGTGGCGGCGAACTTCAGCGATGTCTCAAAAGCCGTGCACGAGGCTGCGGTCCGCTATCTGGGCTGGGAGAGCCACTACCACCCCGCGCTTGAAGACTGAGCGCAACACAAAGCACGTCCTCCACCAAAAGGCCCCGTACGGGGCCTTTTAAGCCGACTCGCCGACCTGCTGACTCGCTAACTCCGTGCAGCCTCTTTGGGCTCCAGCGTAAGCCGTGCGGTAAGCACAATCAAAGCGGCCCATAGCAAATCCGCGCCAAGCAGGTGCGCAATCTGCAGCCACAACGGCGCAAGCAGCACCACATCCAACACACCCAGAATGTATTGTGCTGCAAGCAGAACCAACACGACCGCCGACAGGCCGCGGTTGTCCCAGTGGGTGGAGCGCTGCGCGGCGCGCACCAGCAGCCAGATGAGAAAGATGCAGGCAAGAAAGGCGATGGTCGGATGCGTCCAGCGCCAGCGCAGCAGCCAGTTGCTCCTCGCAGAGAAATCCTGCGCCAGCGCCGCGTGCAGTGAGCTTGCGGGAAAGAGCGTATCGCCCAGCGCCGCCAGCGAGCCGGTGACGCCGACGGCGAGGATGACGAAAAGCCCCAGCGCCGCACCCACAGGCGAGACGAGGCGAAGGTTGCGCCGCAGGTAGCCTTCGCGCCGGCTCAGCATGTGCGCGGTGAGCGCGAGCGCGGCAATCAGCAGCAGCGTATTGGCGAAGTGCAGTGCAAGATAAGGCGCGCGCAGCGGCGACTGGCTCTGCGCCGTCAGCCCCAGCTTTACCAGCAGCGCTCCCAGAACTGCCTCGACCAGCGTGAAGGCAACGGCCGCTACAGCCGCTGCACGCGCCAGATGGCCGCGCACCGTGGCCCTGAAGGTCCACACCATCAGAGCTACAACGGAAAAGAACGAGATTCCGCTGGTGATGCGGTGGGTGAATTCGATGAGCGTGTCCACGCTGGGCGAGTGCTGAATCACGGTGCCGTTGCAGAGCGGCCAATGATTGCCGCAGCCATCGCCGGCGCCGGTCGCGCGGGTCACCGCGCCCCACAGAATCACGGCGATGAAATAAGCCAGCACACCCCACGAAAACCGGCGCAGAGCAGGCGAGGGCAGGCGTTTGACGGGTGAAGTGACTGCTGTGGCTGGCATGAATAATGGCTCCAGGCCCAACTCACTAGTGTAGAACAAGGGGCTCTTGCGCAGCCGCTCCGCGCGTGCGCTCAGGGATGGGCTGCGCCGATATCCACTTCGAGCGATCCTGCCCGTCCTGCGTTCAGATCCTCAACGGCGACGCGCAGCGACGAATGCGCCGCGGGCAGGTCGAGCTGCATGCGCGCATGAAGGCCGTTGGACATCGCGTCTCCATACTGTTGCGGAGTAAAGCTCACGTTCAGAGCCTGATCAAGATAGTTCACGCGATTTCCGTCCGCGCCGTAGTCCACCAGCACAAACTCGAGGCGTGCGTGGCGGGCTCCATCGGGCGTCGTGTCGAACGCAAAGTCGCGCGGATCGACGCCCAGATCCACCACGTAGCGGCGCAGCGGCCCTTTCATGGTTGCGGCCATCCGCCCCGCTAGACCAACCGGCAGCTTCACGTTCTTGAGCAGCGGATCGCTCGCCGGCAGCACCCGCGCCTTGAGGGCAATCTCGGTCGCCGGCGGCGCGCCGTGCAAAATTGCGGATGCAATCAGGTTCGCGCCCGCGTCGCCTTGCGTCGATCCGTCTTTTAGCTCGTCGGCATAGTATCCGTCGCGATACGCGAGCTTGTAGCTGCCCTTGTCCACGCTCACCTTGATCGTGCGGAAGCTGCCGTCCGCCTTCTCTCCGCTGGGCACATATGCAATCGAGTAGTAGGCCGATCCGTTTTCAGTCACGTCGGCCACGGCATCCTTCAGGTCGTTGGTATTCACAAAAGCCTTGCCGCCCGTCTGCTCCGCAACCGTCTCCATCGACTCATGCTCTTCATCGGTCTGGGTCAGAAATTTCGTGTAGTCCGCGCCGATATTCTGCGCCTTCTGGCCCACAACGAGCTTGCCCTGGCCATTTACGCTCATCCCATTCGGCGATGGCGTGTACTGCGCATCCACTGTGTTCTGGCCCATCAATCCGCGCGCATCGACGGGATAAACGGCCACCCGGGCCGCGGCCAGCAGCGCGGTGGTCTTCCTGATCAGGTCGCCGTAATCCTGCACATTCCGGAATGGGCTGCGCGCCGTATCTTCGGGATCGATGGTGATGGGAAACGATCCCGAAAACCAGATCAGGTTCTTGCGCCCCGGAATTCCGCTCAGATAGCGCGCCAGCTCCTGCAGCGCATCGAGCGTTACCTGCACGCGCAGGTTGGTCTGCATCGCGGTCAGGTCGTTTTCGAACTGCATCAGCTCGCCCACCACCTCCGGACTCGGCGGAGTCGTAGCCTGCTCCATGTTGGCCAGCATCTCCTCCATCTCCATCTGCGTGGAGTTGTTCTGGTCCTCGAGCACTACCGAGTGAGAAGAGCTGGTTGCTTTACCCTTCATCACCTTGGCCAGCAGCGCGGCGTTCGCGGTGAATCCCTCCACCATCTGCAGGCGCGAAGCCAGCGTGAAGATGGCCAGCGATGTGCCGGGCTTGATCTCGCCCAGGTAATCGATCATCTGCAGCCGCACCTCCGCCTGGTCGGCCATGGGCGTATTCAACGCATCGAGCAGCAGCACATTCACCGCTCCTGAATCCGGATACACAGGAATGTTGGTGTAGGTGTGGGGCGCCAGCCCGGCAAGCTGTGCGGCAAGGGCCGACGCGTTGGGCGGCGCCGTGGGCGCGCGATGCTCGTCAAATGCGCCGATGCGCTGCTCGCGCCCGTCCTCAAAGACATGGAAGCGGCTGCGGTCGAGCCCCTGCACGGGCTTGCCGTGTTCGGTGACCGCTACGTCCACCAGCACAAGCTTGCCATTGAGGCGCAGCACGACCCCGGATGTGGCCGCGGCTGCATTTTGAGCGGGC
Source organism: Occallatibacter sp. (assembly GCA_049677625.1). Taxonomy (GTDB): domain Bacteria; phylum Acidobacteriota; class Terriglobia; order Terriglobales; family Acidobacteriaceae; genus Telmatobacter. Next base: position 4,348 of record JBAUCP010000836.1, read on the forward strand.
GCCGCCTGCGCAGCCGGCGCATGAGCCGGCGCGCCAGGCGCGGTAGATGCGGTAACGAGCGTGCCGGCAATTATTGCGGCAGCGGCCAAAAAGTGAGTGTGCATGGGAGCCCCGTGACGCGAGCGCGTTCTGTTCGCGTATCTTCGTCCGCATCCATAATCGCACTCCCGCCGCTGCCCGCGCTTTTCAAAAGTAACGTTTCAGCTTGAGAATCTGCGACTCGAACCCATACCAGAGCGCAGCAGCAGCCGCCGTCGACACAGCCAACCGGAAGCCGACAACGGCCAGGTTCCCGGCCATACCATAGGCATCCATGCGCAGATCGAACCAGCCGAAGAAGATGAACACCGCAATGTGGATCATGTAAAGTCCGTAGCTGATGCGCCCATAGAAGGCCAGCGGCCCGCGCCCGAGTGCCGCGTTCAGCGGATTGCGTGCACCCGTTGAAGCAATCGCCGCCAGCACAGCTCCGGCAAAGCCCACAGCCAGCGCCGAATCAAGAAACGCCGTACCGCCGGCAATTGTGGCCGTCGCCAAAAATCCTATCGCAAATCCGCTCAGTCCCAGAGCCAGCCACGTGCGCCGGCTCAGGCCGAGCGTATGCAGCCCCAGCGCCAGCAGGCTGCCCCACGCAATCCCGTCCAGATGGATCAATGTATGGGTCGGCGTGAGCCAGTGCAGGTGTGAGAGCCGCAGCATGGGCGAGGCAATCAACGCCGCGCCCGACGCGCAAGCCAGCATCCACGGCCTCCTGAGGAAGCGCACCGTGGGCGCCCACAAAAAGTAATACTGCTCCTCGATGGCCAGCGACCACGTGGGCCCCAGCGCCGGCGGCAGCGCCAGATGAAACAGGTTCTGCACAAAAAAGATGTAAGCCAGCCACGGGGCAGTCCTGATGGCCTCTGCAATGGTGGGCCCGATGAACCATGGCGCCTCAAGATAGACCACTATGAGCACCAGCACATATACCGGCCAGATGCGCAGCACACGGCGCCCATAGAAATTGCGGAAGTATTTTTCTTTGTCTCGCGATTCGAGGAGGATGGAAGTGATGAGGAATCCGGAGAGCACGAAGAAGAGATTGACGCCCGCCCATCCCCACAGCGACGGCGCGTAAAGCCAAGTGCCCGCGAGCCGCGGATGGCAGTGATAGAGCACCACCGCCAGCACCGCGATGCCGCGCAGCCCCTGCAGCTCAGGGATATAAGGCGGCAGCCAGGTTGGGCGTTGGATGGGCAAGCTCGGGCGCGGAGTCCTTAAAGGGCCCCTATCATCGAGCTTTCTTCGCAATTTCATCCACGATCCATCCGACTATCCAGAGAACCGCGCCGGGAATTCCAACGCAGATTGCAGCCAGGGACACATCAGCACCCAAGGCAAGAGTGAGAAAACTACCTATCCGAGGAAACAATGTGACATAAAAGAGGCAAAGAGCCAGAAACAGCAACACGATGGAGACGAAGAACATCCAGCCTCCCACATTGCGCATTGCTCTTGTATTCATCGCTCTTTTCGGGGCAATCTATTTCATCCCGCCGCCAGCTGGCGGGCGCGCTCGGTGGCTCGCATGACGGCCTTGATCAGCGTCACGCGCAGTCCGCCCTCTTCGAGCTCCAGAATGCCGTCGATCGTGCATCCGGCCGGCGTGGTCACTTCGTCCTTCAAGAGCGCCGGGTGATAACCGGTATCGAGCACCATCTTCGACGCGCCGAAGGCCGTTTGCGCGGCCAGTTGGGTTGCCACGTCGCGCGGCAGGCCCACCTTCACGCCTGCTTCCGCCAGCGCTTCAATGATGATGTAGATGTAGGCAGGTCCCGAGCCCGAAAGGCCCGTCACTGCGTCCATGTGCTTCTCATCCACGAAGACCGTGCGGCCCACGGTCTCAAAGATCCGTGCGGCGAGCTCCATCTGCTTCTCACTGACAAACCGTCCCCTGCACAGCGCGGCGATGCCCGCTCCCAGCTTCGAGGGCGTATTCGGCATGGCGCGGATCACGCCGATGTCGATGCCGGCTGCTTCTTCGATCGCGCGCGTCTTCACCGATGCGGCAAAGGAGACAATCGTCTTGTTCGTCGTCAGCGCCGGCGCAATCTCCTTGATCAGCTCGGGCACCTGGAAGGGCTTCACGCCCACCAGGATCAGGTCGGCCTGCCTGGCCGCCTCCAGGTTGCTGGTGCTCACGTCCACGCCCCACTGCGCGCTCAGCGCCAGCGCGCGCTCGGCGTGGCCCACGGTGGCGTGAATCTGGTCGGCGGCAAACAGGTTCTGCTTCAAGAACGCCTGCAGCAGAATGCCGCCCATCTTGCCCGCGCCCAGAACCGCCACAGGAATATGCGGCAACTGCGCAGGTACTTGACTGGCTTCAACGGCTATCTCAGCCATTAGTCTCCTCGTTTTGGATGAGAGTCTTGGTGCAACTAACAGAATACTCGCACCGCGTCAGAGCCCGCAGACTCCGACGCGCCCGGCAGTGTCCTAATCTGAGTGCAGGTATTCCATCCAGGGCTAAAGTCCCGTTCCTTTTGAACGCTTTATCGGCGCGGCTAAAGCCCTAGAGCGGTTTTCCAGTTCGTGTGGCATTTTGGGCGTCGTGCAAGGTGGCTTTTTCTTGAGGAAAAAGCCACTCGGCGTTTGCGACTTCGCCTTACAGCAACTGGAAAACCGCTGTAATGGTTTTGAGTTGCTTGATGTACGGGCTAAAGCCCGTACCCTTCAAACCTAGGACCTGCATTCTTCGGCACGGCTAAAGCCGTGCCCTTTCAAAACAATGCCGAATTAGGACACTACTCCGCGCTCACCAGGCTTGTGTGGCGAGTGTGTTCTCCACCGTCACCGCAAAAAACGCATGCCCGAACTCAGTGGGATGATACACATCCCAAAAGAACGTGTGATCCGGATCGGCGCAGACCGGCGGCGTCGGGTCGGCGGCCGATGGAATCGCGGTGCAGGGCGTCGTGAGGTTGGTGAACCCGAAGTGAGCCGGGTCGGTGACAATAGCGTCCTGCAGGCTGAAGATGCTCAGCCGCACAATGTGCACGCCCTCAAGAAGGCTTTCGATAGCCAGCAGCTCGTTGAGGGACTGGTTGGTCGCGTTGGTGGCGGCCGTGGCAAATGCTACATTGCCCGCCGCGGCCGGAAGCAGTCCCACATTGAACAGGTCCGGAATCAGAAAATGCCGCGCGCCCGCCCGGCGCAGCAGCAGTTCGCTCTCTGCAAGGCCCGCCGCGATCTCGAATCCCAACTGCTGCGGCGAGCCTGAAGTGGCGTCGATAATGTCGTTGCCGCCGCCCTCCAGAATATAGAGCGCATTCGGATCGGCCTTGCCTTCGGCAGATTCAAGATACAGCCCCACTTGTTCGGGAACGCTTGGAATGGTTCCAGCAGCCGAGGTCACGGGAGCCGTTACTTCCGCGCCGCCAAAAGCGAAATCGGTGCCGCCGGCCAGTGAAGGCTGCAGGGGCGCCAGACCCATGTATCCGGCCACGTGGTCCAGCCAGATGGGTCCGTTCGAGAAGCGGCCCTGATAGTAAGGCGCCGCGGGCTCTGCGCCACCCGTCGCCAGGTAGATGTTGCCGACGTCGCAGTAGCTGTCGCCGAAGATGTAGAGGTGCGTGAAGGCTGGGCTCGCGGCCTGCGCGGCCATGGAGACGAGGCCGGCAAATGCGGCCATCGTTAAACGCCAAAAGGTTTTGCGCATGATTTTGCTCCATTCTCTTCAGGCAGACCCCGATGCCGGCCTGGGCAACGGGGCGAGCCGGCGAGAATGGCCCTCAGCTCCAGCTACGGTGCATAAAATGTGGAACCGCTCTGGAACCTGAGAATGGGTTAGTGGGGGCGCCGAAGATGTGATTGTTGTACTCCCCTCGCGCACCGCTGGCAAGGGATGGTTTGGAAATCTGCGCCGCTCAGCGCCAGCTCACTGCCCCTTCTGGGTTGCAATCCAAGCGTCGATCCGCGCTTCCAGCAGATCCAGCGGCAGCGCTCCGGAGTCCAGCACCTGGTCGTGAAACGCGCGAATGTCGAACTTGCCGCCCAGCGCCGTCTGCGCCCTAGCGCGCAGCTCCAGAATCTTCATCTGGCCAATCTTGTAAGCCAGCGCCTGGCTCGGCCATGCAATATAGCGGTCCACCTCGGACTGCACGTTCGTCTCATCGGTGTTCGAGTGTTCGTGGAAGTAATCCACCATCTGCTGGCGGCTCCAGTGCTCGTTGTGCACGCCGGTGTCTACCACCAGCCTTATCGCGCGCCACATGTCGGCTTCGAGGCGGCCATAATCCGAGTAGGGGTCCTGGTAAAAGCCCACATCCTTGCCCAGCCGCTCGGCATAGAGCGCCCAGCCCTCCACGAACGCCGTGTACTCTCCGTATTTGCGGAACTCCGGAATGCCGGTCAACTCGTGCGCAATCGAAAGCTGCAAATGGTGCCCCGGAATCCCCTCGTGGTACGCGACGCACTCAACCGCGTACAGATAGCGGTCCGTCGCGTTATAGGTGTTGATCAGCAGCCGTCCCGGCCGGCTCCCGTCCGCGGTGCCCTCCTGGTAATACGCCTGCGGAGCGGTCTTTTCGAGATAATCCGGCATCGGCACCACTTCGAACGGCGCCTTGGGCAGCCGCCCGAAGAGCGTGGGCAGCTTGGCCTGCATCGGCACCAGATAGCCCTTGTACGCGGCCAGCAGCGCATCGGCCGAGGCTGGCTTCATCTTCGGATTCGCCTTTATGCTGGCGCGAAAGCTGGCCAGATCCTTGAACCCCAACTGCTGCGCGATGGCCAGCATCGCCGCCTCGTCCTTCTTCACCTCGTCCAGCCCGATCTGGTGAATCTGGTCCGGCGTCAGGTCGGTGGTCGTGGTGCGATGGATGAGGAACTGGTAATACTTCGCCCCATCCGGCAGAGCCCAGATGCCCGGATCGCTACGCCCCGCCGGAATGTAGCTCACCTCCAGGAACCGCTGAAACCGCGTGTAGGCCGGTAACACCTCTTTGGTGATCGCATCCAGCGTCTCGGTCTTGATGCGCTGCTGTTCGGCCGCTGAAATCGAGGCTGGAAACTTCTTGAGCGGCAGCGCAAAGGGCGAGTCCTCCGGCTTCTCGGCGTCCAGTTGCTTCACCTCGTCCAGCACCTTTTCCAGCAGAGACTTCGGCGGCACGCGATGGTCGTCCATGCCGATCGACATGTTCGTCGTCACCTGGTCAAAGGCGTGCGGAAAGGCGTGCAGCCGCGCAATCCAGTCGTCGTAATCCTTGACTGTATCGAAGCTCAGCTCCGACACCAATTGCGGAAAGTCGGTCTGGATGCCGCCCATCTGGTTGACCGGCATCTCCCACTCTTTGAACTCCGCTGCCTCCTCATCGTCAGTAAACTGACGCAGCAGCAGCTCGCGGCTCAGTTTTTCCTGGTCGCTCAGCCCGTCTGGATCGATGGCCGCCAGCCGCAGCAGAAGGTTCTGCTCCCGCGCCAGCCAGTCGTTATAGGCCTTCACCGAGTTGTCTGAGAGCTTGTCGTTGAACCGCTTGTCGCCGATGGTGGAAGCAAACTCGGGGTTTGCCTGCAGATAGGCCTCCCAATACTCGTGAAACAGGTCGCTGAGCTGTTTGCTGCGTTCCGCCGCCGAAGCCGGAGCGGCTGGCGCGGCGCTGAGGACCTGCGCGCACAGGGCGGGAACAAACGCAAGCAGCAAAAGGACAGGAACAACGGGTGCAAACCGGCGAAGTTGTCTCAATGGGTGGGTCCTTGGCGTGGAGATGCCGTTCTTAGTGAGTGTAGAGCAGCGGGGCGGGGGAAAGGAGCAGGGAATAGGGAGCAGGAAAAGCGGACGGGGAAAATTGTGCTTTCCCACCTTAACCGATTCGTAAAGAACACGAATCGGCGAAGGTGGGGCACCCGCAGATCACGTGTGGACGGTAGAGGAGCAGTATTCAGGCGCAAGAGAACCCGCCTGCCGGCGGGTCGCTTGTGTTGCCGCCTGAATCATTTACTCCGTGATCGCGTGGTCGGTAGGAATATCCACGCCGCTCCATGCTTTCTTTGCTGTCCACGGCTGCGGCGGCGCGCTCCAGAACTCGTCGCTCGCGTCAAGCCCCAGCGGCAGCCACGCGGCCGAGCACAGATACAGGCTCCCCGTGGAGATGTAACTCTCACCCATCGACGGCTGATGGCCTGCGAAGCCAATCGTGAGCCAGCCTTGCGCATCGAATGTGCCCGGAGCCGCGATCATGCGCGTCATGACCGCCGTCATGGCCGCGCGCACCTGTGCGGGCGTCACGCCTTCCGGCAGGTCGCGCCGCCACGCCATCTCAGCCAGGTGCTGCAACGCTCCGAACCGGTAGGCCAGCGAGCGGCCGATGGGCGGGTAGGTGCCTTCGGGGCTGATGAGGCGCTCCTGAATGGCCGCGTAGCGCCGCGCACGCGCCGTGACCGCGTTGTTCAGAAAGGCCCAGCGATGCGTGACCGTGCTCACGGCGTCCAGCACGGTGAGCATCATGGGTTGAATGACGAAGCTGTTGTAGTAGTCCCAGTGGAACTCAGGCCCATCGCCATAGATTCCGTCGCCCTTGTACCACTCCTGGTGCTGGCGCAGCGCGTAGTCGATGCGCATGGTGTCCCACGGCTGGCCGTACTTGCAGAGGCAGGCCTCGATCATCGCGGAGAAGAGCAGCCAGTTGTTGAATCCGGGCTGGATCTTGCGCGTCTCGACCAGCGCGCTGACCAGATTTTGCTTGGTCGCGGAGTCGAGCTTTTCCCAGAGCTGCGTGGGCGCGCGCACGATGGCCAACGCAAGGAAAGCCGCATCCACCACCGACTGCTGATTGCTGCCGAAGTTCAACGCGTCCGGCGATTTTGGATCGGCGCCGTAGCGGATCGCGAGCCGCGCCCACTCCTGATAGCGGCTGCGCAGCTTTTCTTCTTCGGGGTCGCTTCCCGGCTCAGCCTCAAGCCACGGAGCGAGGCCCGAGAGCAGACGGCCCACAGCTTCAAGATGCGTGGACTGGGCGCGCGCTTCAGAGAGCCCCTTCGCGGCCTCTACGGGCATGGTGGCGCGCAGCTTCTGCTGGCTGATGGCCTCGAGCACGGGTTGCGATACGCGCTCGACTACATCGAGCCACGCAGCGCGATCTTCTTTGCCGGATGAGAGGTTCTGGGCTGTTGTCCCGGTTCCCGATCCCTGCGCAGACGAAGCCCCCAGCAGAGGAACGGAGGCTAGTAAGGCGCTTTTCAGAAAGGTCCGCCGGTTGGCATTGCGTTGCGATTGCATTCTTTTTTATCCCCTGATTGTTGTGGCCGGAAGGCTCGCCCCTGGCGGAGATTGGCCGTGCCGGCTTCATGACCTCCTCATCATAAGCCTCGCCGGCAGTGCCCCGTACCCTTCAAACTAAGGCGCCGCGAAGCGCCAATTTCAATAGACAGAATTCATTGAAGTATGCGAAAATCGAGCACACAAAAAATGGGTGGAAGAGCCTATGCAAGTGGTCAATCCAGGACCAAATCCGATATCGATAAAGAAGGAGCCGCAACCGCAACCGGCTTCCGAGAGGGCTGGCTTCGCGCGTTGGGCCGCGCTTGTTTATATCCTGGTTACAGGGTTTGCAGAGGCAATATTCGTTGAACTCTACTGTCACTGGCACGGCGCCCAGTTCTTGCTGCCCGACCCGCGCAAATTTTATAGTCCGGAAAATATCGCCCTGCTCGCCAAGATCGACTTTGTAGCCACCGTCGGCCCCAATTTCACTGGCGGTCCTACGGTCATGAGCATGACGGCGGAGATACTGATGTGGAGTTCTCTCGGTATCTGGGCAAGAAGGATATCCGGAATGGTGGATCGATACAAGGAAACTCCTCCCGATCCGCCGCGCGACCTGGCTGTCTATATTGGAATTCTCGGATCGCAGACCGCTGTCGTCGCCGGCGTGCTGATTCTTCTCAAGCTATCGAGTTTCAAGGTCTTCGGCGTGAGTGTCGATAATTTTGAAGCGACCGCGGGGCTGGCCTTTCTGTTGGGCTATTTTGGCGATGAGACGATCGTTTTTTTCACCCGGCTGCGCAGAATGATTTTTGGTAAACGTCAGGGAAGAGCCAATGAGCAATGGTGAAGGTTGGCTCAGACTGCTCAGTCCCTTCCGTTGGTATGTCTCGCCGCGAGCCGATGGTGAGTCCGTCATCCTTTGGTGGGAGAAGCGAAGGATCCCTTACAACGTATTTGTGTTTCTATTTACCCTTCCGTTCTGCTTTCGGTTGGACCTGTACGCTATGGGCTTCTTAAGCACTAATACCGCCTTACAGCAGATGTATCAAGCGGACGGCAGTGAGAATTTACTAATTCAGGCCCTGCTCCAAATCTTGTCCAATGTGTGGTACACCGGGGGCTGGATGGTTGAGCTGATCGTCAAGGTGATTGTGAGAAGAAAGATTCGCTGGTTCGGTCCAATTGCTCTGATCACGGGAACCGTGTTCTCTTTTTTCTTTGAGGCATTTTGGCTTCGCTGATTGGGCTACGGGTTTAACGGTTTTTGACTTACATCAGAATAGGATGTAGCGCGGTGTGTCCCTGAAGTATCGCTTATAGCTCTCCCCGCAGCTCTCGGAAAGAAATGATTCTTCGCGGCGGATCTGCGCATGAACAAACAGGGGAGCAAACAGCAGGAAAAGTGCGAACACCAGAGTCCCGTTCATGAGGAACGCGCCCGCAATGTAGATCTCTAAAGATGCATAAATGGGGTTGCGGGTCAGCGCAAACGGGCCGGTTGCGATCAGTTCGGCGGGCTCCTGGCTTCTGGCCATCAATCGCCATGAATTCGACATGACGATATATGCTGCAGTTTGCAGGATGAGCGCAATGCAGGTCAATAGAACTCCGACGGCCGTAGCGGCGCGACTGTGAAAAAGGCTCAAATGCAAGGACGGGAAGAGCCATCGCTCGACATGCATAGAAGTAATGAATATCTGGAAGCCGAAAACCGCAAGCCCGAGAAGGAGCACGAGGTCCAGATGGTCGCCATCATCGTCCTGCGCCTTGAGGGTCGCCGACTTTACCGCAATATTTCCAAAGAAGATTGCGCAGGCTGCGAGTTGGAACCAATCCGCGAATGACCTGGGGCCAAATCCATCGGCAGGATACGCGTAAGCACCCATCACAAAGAGGCAGGAAAGGACGTTCATCACGATCAAGGTCTCATTGAGGACTCGACGATCGACCTGGACAAATCTGCGACGAAACAGGATGAAGAGAATGTTAAATGCACATGCAGAGAGAAGGGCGGCGTTTTGCCAGGGGAATACCCGCTTGACAACCCCGAAGACAACCAGACAGCTCGCATATGCGCAACACAGGAGCATGATTCGTTCATAGATTTTGTGGGGCCGATCGTTTCCCCAGCGCTCTGGATGCTCTCCCTCGGCCCAAAGCGCGGTTACGACGAGCATGAGAGCAAAGACGAAGAGGATCGCCCCAACTACGGGACGGTTCACCGGGCTGCCGCGGTCCAGTACAGGGGTTAGGACTACGACAAGACTCCAAATCAGCGATATATAGACCGATCTGAGACTGAACCACAGACGGGAACGGCGGACATCCTGCCGGATCTGCGACGATGCCATGCAAAACGCCAAGGTAAGAAATCCGGACCCGAGGAGAAGATAGTCGAGCGCGACGGGGCTTCCGCGCAGAGCGAGAGCGACGATTGCGATCGACGTAACTGCGGCGAACAGTTTGATGAAACGCAGGTGTGCGAGGAGACGCAGCGGAGGACGCGGAAGATCGCGGCTGAAATCGACAAAATCGTCGGCGTGATAAGCAGAAAAAGTGCAAAGGGCGACGACGGCGACCGCCCGCCAATCGATGCCACCGGTCACGATGCGAGAGGATGTCGCGGCCAGAAACGCGGATGCCACCGCAATCGAAACCCGGCTGTTATACCAAATCTCAAAAGAATGGGTTGCAATCCTGGAGACTTTCATGGGGTTTGCGGCGGCCTCGTCATTCGGAAGACCTCTTAAGAAGCGCATGATCAACTTGAGCACTGCTCAAAAAATATTGATTTGGCCCCGGTCTGAGTTATGCGCGAGCGGGTTGATCCGCTTACCGGGCGCCGCTCCCGGATATACCAATTGTGGAACCTGGGTGCGGATGCATCCTGTCAACCTGCTACCTCCAAGCATCTCACACTAAAACTGAAAGCCGTGGTCCCCTCCTGTAAAGTTGGAGTAAGCCCGTCGTGTTTTCATTCGACGCTTTTCACGCCTGGGCGCCTTGGCTTTGACAGCTCTTTCCAATCCGGATATGCGTGCTGAGCTGTTGCGGACGGTGTTCGGCTTTGCACAGTTTCGCGTCAACCAGGAAGAGGTGTGCCGCGCGGCCATTGAGGGGCGCGATCTTCTTCTCGTCATGCCCACAGGCGCAGGGAAGAGCCTGTGCTATCAACTGCCCGCCATCGCGCGCGGCGGCACGGCGCTGGTCATCTCGCCGCTGATTGCGCTCATGGAAGATCAGGCCGCGAAACTGATTTCCCTCGGCCTGCGCGTGGCGCGCATTCACTCCGGCCTCGATCGCGCGCAGTCGCGCCAGGCCTGCGTGGATTACTTGCAGGGCTCGTTGCAGTTTTTGT
>JBAUCP010000837.1:0-10183 GCA_049677625.1 Occallatibacter sp.
GGGATCGTCTACAAGGCGCGCGACACCCGCCTGGAGCGCAATGTCGCCATCAAGGTCATTCAGGCCAAATCTTCGAGCCCTGTGCTTGAAGCGGCTCTGCTTCGCGAAGCACAGTTGACGTCCTCGCTGAATCATCCCGGCATCGTGACGATCTACGACATTCTCTCGAACGGCGGAGCAACGTGCATTGTGATGGAGTTCGTTGAGGGACGGCCGCTGCAGGAGTTGATTCCGGAGCGCGGGTTTCCAGCGGAGAGCGCCCTTGTGATGGCTATTGCGATCGGCGACTCGATTGAGGCAGCGCACGCGGCGGGGGTCATCCACCGGGACCTGAAGCCGGCGAACATCCTGGTGCGCGAGGATGGCCAGATCAAGATTCTGGACTTCGGCCTGGCCAAGATCGCACAGCAGTACGGCCCGGATGCGGTGACGCAGCCCATGAGCATCTTCGGCGGCAGCGCCGTGGGAACCATGGGTTACATGGCCCCGGAGCAGGCGCGCGGCGAAGAGGTGGATCAGCGCGCCGATGTCTTTTCCTTTGGCGTGATCCTCTACCAACTGCTCACCGGCAAAATGCCCTTCCGCGCCCCCAACGCCGTGGCTTTGCTCCACGCGATGCAGACGCTCGAACCCGTACCGCTGCGCGAGGCAAAGCCCGAAGTCTCTGCCACGCTGGAGCGCCTGGTGCGCCGCGCGCTCGAGAAGAAGCCGGCGGAGCGGTACCAGGCAATCCGCGAGATGCTGGCTGACCTCATCGCGGCTTCGGGAAGAAGCTGGACGGGCGCGCCCGTGGTCGAAGCTGCTGATTCGCGCACCATTGCGGTGCTGCCGCTGGTCAATATCAGCCCCGACCCGGAAAACGAATACATCTGCGATGGGCTGGCCGAGGAGCTGATCAACGGGTTGACGCAGATCGAGGGTCTGCGCGTGGTTTCGCGCAGCTCGTCGTTCCAGTGCAAAGGCACGACGCCCGATGTGCGGGAGATCGGCCGGCGGCTCGGAGCCAGCCTGCTGGTGCATGGAAGCCTGCGGCGGTCGGGCGACAACCTGCGGCTGACCATGCAGCTGAGCCAGACCGGCGAGGGATATCAGATATGGTCGCAGCGCTTCGATGCACAGGTTCGGGACCTTTTCGCGCTTCAGGATGAGTTGACGGCCGCGGTGCTTGAAAAGCTGCGGCAGCAACTGGGGGCAAGATTCCCGGAACTGGAGGCCGCGCGCAAGATGCCCACCTCTGAAGCCTACGATCTCTATTTGCAGGCGCGCTTTGCATTCAACCGGGAGACGCCGGCGGAGTTCAAGCAGGCGCTGGAGCTTTTCCTCCGCGCCGCTGCCGCGGATACTGGCTTCGCGCCCGCCTTGATCGGGATCGCGGAGACGCACATGCGGCTGGACTGGTACGGGCTCGAGCCCGCATCGGAAGCAGTGCCGGCGGTGCGGTCCGCGCTGGCGGGTGCTCTGCGGTTGCAGCCCGAGTCAGTCGCGGGGCTTTGCAATCTCGCCATCACACAGGCCGGCTGGGATTGGGACTGGGCCGCGGCCGGCAACACGTTTGATCGAGCGCTCGCGGCGGGCGGAGGGCTGGCTGCGGTCCACTTCCACTACGGGCTGGATTTTCTGACGCCGCAGGGCCGGCTCAAAGAGGCGCTGCGCGAGCTGCGCCACGCACTGCGGCTCGATCCGCTGTCGCCGATCATGCAGACCGCTGTGGGCGGCTGCTTGTACAGAATGCGGCGGTGGGAAGAGTCCGCGGAGACGCTGCGCGGCACGCTCAAGGCCAACCCGGAGTTCGGGCATGCGCACTGGTCGCTGGGTCGTGTGCTGCTGGAGCAGGGCCGGGACGAAGAGGCTCTCCAATGCTTTGAGGACGCTACGAGGATCATGGGGCAGATTCCCGCGGCGCTGGCGGAAGCCGGCTATTGTTATGCGCGCATGGGCCGCCGCGACCTGGCGCAGGGCACGCTCCAGGAGCTGCAACGGCTAGGCGGGCAGGCATGGGTGTCGCCTCTCAGCGCGGCTTTGGTTTACGTCGGACTCGGGGAGCAAGATGCGGCCATCGAGCGCCTCGAAGATGCGTTCGAGAAGCGAATCAGGCAACTGGTCTGGGTAAATGTCGATCCACGCTACGACGCGCTGCGGCACAATGCGGAGTTCGAGCGGCTGATTACGCGGCTGGGATTGTCTCCGCTTCCTGTTTAGCCCAAGCGCGTGCAGCATGGGGGCTGCGATTTTGTTTGACGCGCATTGCGATATTCTCGATAATCTTCCAACCGTCTTAAAACACCAGAAGAAAATGGGAGGGCTGACTTGGCTTGCGGAAAGGACCTCGTTGACCTGCTGGAATCCGGCGCGGATAACTGGAACGCGTTCCGCGGCCAGAATCCGGGCGTTGTGATGCTGAACGGCGCCTGCCTGGCGGACGCACAACTGGCTCACGCCGACTTGCATCGAGCCTTTCTATTGGAGTCCGATCTGCAGCGCGCGAATCTCGAGTGGGCAAGCCTGGAACGCGCGATCTTACGCAAGACCAATCTTCGCGGCTCGGATTTGCGCTACGCCAAAATCGACGGTGCGGATCTGTTCTCTGCCGATCTGTCCGGCGCCGATTTGCGCGATGCCAGCCTCGCTTCGACTTTTCTAAAGTGCGCCAATCTGCGCGGCGCCGATTTGAGCACAGCACAGGGGCTTACTCCCGGCCAGATTGTGGATGCGATCGGAGATCACGAGACCAGGCTGCCGGAGAATCTGCCGCGCCCGACCTCCTGGACCGCGAGGGGCCTGCGCTGATGGCAAAATCGAATCGGCCCATCCGCGTCGCCGTGGTAGGAGGCGGCTGCGCGGCGCTGACGGCAGCTTTTGAGCTCACCCGTCCTGAGCACCAGGGCAAGTATCAGGTCACCGTCTATCAGATGGGCTGGCGGCTCGGAGGCAAGGGCGCTTCCGGGCGCGGCGTGGCCGGGCGCGTGGAAGAGCACGGCCTTCATCTCTGGATGGGCTTCTATGAGAATGCCTTCCGCCTGATGAAGGAGTGTTACGCCGAACGCAACCAAGCCTTTCCGAATTGCCGGTTTGCCAGTTGGAACGAGGCCTTCAAACCGGCGCCTGACGTGGGCGTGGCCGATCGCGACCCGGATGGATGGGCCTTCTGGATGGCGCATTTCCCGCCCGGCAAGGGCGAGCCCGGCGATCCTTCCACTGGCGATCCACTCACGGTGACCGCGTATCTTCGTCAGGCCGTGATGCTGATCGGTGAGCTGCTGCGCTCAGCCGGTGCAATGGAAGCGGCGCCCGAGGCAGGCAGCACCGGTGCAGCCGGCCCAGCCGCACGTGGGCCGGAAGTGCTGGCTTCTTCCATCAGCGCGTTGCTGCGCTACGGGCAGCTCGCCACTACCGCCGCCATCCTGGAAGCAAGCGAACTGTTGCGCCAGGCAGCCGATGCGTTTTTCCCGCAGTTTTTTTCCGGCATCGCATCGCCGGTGGCGCAGCTGGTTGAAAGTCTGTCGGTGGCTGCGCGGCGCCAGCTCGCCTCGCTGGTCGAGGGAGACCGCGAACTGCGGCGCGTGTGGCAGGTGATCGACATCATCCTCGCCATTCTGCGCGGCTCCATCCGCTTTGGACTGGCGCTCGATCCGCGCGGCTTCGACGCCATCAACGACTATGACTGGCGCGAATGGCTGCGCATGAACGGCGCTTCGGAGCAATCGCTCGCTTCAGGCTTCATCCGCGGCATCTACGATCTCGTCTTCGCGTTCGAAGACGGCGACATCAACCGGCCGCGGCTGGCCGCTGGCGTGGCGCTGCGCGGCGCCATGCGCATGTTCTTCACCTACCGCGGCTCGCTGTTCTGGCGGATGAGCGGCGGCATGGGCGACGTGGTTTTCGCGCCGCTCTACCAGGTGCTGAAACATCGCGGCGTGCGCTTCGAGTTCTTCCATCGTTTGCGCAACGTGGGCTTGTCGCCGCGCGAGGAGGGTGAATCTCCCTATGTGACGGCGCTCGACTTCGACGTGCAGGCGAAGGTTGCGGGCGGTGGAGAATATCAGCCGCTGATCGACGTGCACAACGTTCCCAGTTGGCCCTCCACGCCGGATTACACGCAGCTCGTCAACGGTGCGGCGCTCGCGCGCCAGCGCCGCGCCTTTGAGCACGCTTGGGAAAACCGCCGCGCCGGCCAAAAGAAACTAACCGTAATCCGGGACTTCGATTTCGTGGTTCTGGGCGTGAGCGTGGCCGTGCTGCCGCATGTGGCGCAGGAGTTGATCGAGCGCGAGCCGCGCTGGCGTGAAATGGTTCGTCATGTAAAGACGGTTCCCACGCAGGCTTTTCAGCTCTGGATGCGCGAGAGCACGGCTGAGCTCGGATGGCCGCATCCTCCGGCGAACCTTTCCGGCTTCGTGGAGCCGTTCGATACCTGGGCGGAGATGAGCCATCTCATTCCCGAGGAGAGCTGGAAGGAGCCGGTCCGTTCGATCGCCTATTTTTGCAGCGTTCTGCCGGATGCGGCTCCAGATGCCGCCTCCGTCACCGAGGCGTATCATCGGGAACAGAGAGAAGCCGTGCGCGCAAACGCCGTGGGCTTTCTCAACAACGGCGCTGGAGTTTTGTGGCCGCGTGCGCTTCGCAAGGGGGACTTTCGCTGGGAGATTCTGGCGGCGGAAGGCAAAGCGGCTGCGCAGCGGGGACAGCAGCGATTCGATACACAGTACTGGGCGGCCAACGTGAACCCGACGGACCGCTATGTGCAATCTTTGCCGGGGAGCATCGCATATCGCGTCTCTCCGCTCGACGTGACGTTCGATAATCTGACCGTCGCAGGCGACTGGACGGCGACGGGACTCGACTCGGGCTGTATCGAATCGGCAGTGATGTCGGGGATGCTGGCAGCACACGCGATTTCCGGTAAACCGAAACTTTGTGACATTGTAGGGTATAACCATCCATAGGACCCGCGAATGACTCCATCTTCCCCACGGCCCAAGCGCACGCAGCCCGCACAAAGCGGCCCGGTGCGCAATTCGATGGCGCCGCAGCCCCAGGCCGCTTCCCAGAGCGCTCCCCAGGCTGCTCCCAAGCTCGGCGCTCCGAGCGATCCCATTACCGCGGCCGTGTGCGGAGCCCTGGAGAATGGCGTGCGCACCGCGTACGCAGTGATCGACGAGTATATGCGCCGCGGACAGGATACGGCGCGCGGCATCTTCAATAACGATCCCAACAGACGAGGCTATATGAGCGACGACCGAGGAAGCTTTCCCGGCGGATTCAACCCTTCAAACCCGCTGGCGATGTTCACCGAACAATGGATGATGGCGATGCGGGCGTGGAGTCAGGCCTGGTCTACGTTTGTTCCGGGCGCCTGGCAGCAGTCGGTCATGAACCCGTTCGCCGCCAATGCCGGCGCTGCACCCGCAGTGTCGGTAAAGATAGCATCGGCCAGCCCCGTCGAGGTCATCGCCAATCTATCCCCTGGATTGGACCTGCAAGAGCTGGTCTCGGAGCCGCTGCGTGCCGAAGGGTTCGCCGCGGCTGCAATCGACCCGCCCGAAATCGTGCGCGATCCGGGAACAGTCCGGGTGAGCGTGAAAGTGAAAGACAAGCAGCCGGCGGGACGATATCGCGGCTACATTCGGAAAAAAAATGCAGACGGGAGCGTTGCGGGAGAGCTTACAGTCATTGTCACCTGAGTGCGCTCCGGACCAACGCGTCTATGAGTACGACTGACGGAAAACTGGTGTCGTCGGTGTTGCGGGAGTATGGCGACGCAACCCGCGCGGTGTTGTTCCAATATCTGCCGGCAGCGGAGCCGCGCCGCTACCTCTACGATCTCGTGTCCGATTATCCGCGCCGCGGAGGCCGGTCGTTCCGGCCCAGCCTGTGCATCGCGACCGCCCGCGCCTTCGGCACGCCCATGGAGCTGGCCCTGCGCACCGCGGTCTCCATCGAAATGCTTCACAACGCCATGCTCATCCATGACGACGTGGAGGATGAGAGCGAGCAGCGCCGCGGCAAGCCGGCCATGCACGTGACCCAGGGCGTGCCCATCGCCATCAATGTGGGCGATATGCTTTCTCTGCTTGCGATGCGCCCGCTGCTCGACAACCGCAACATTCTCGGCTCGGAGATGTCGCTGCGGATTCTCGAAGAGACGGAGCGGATGGCGCGCGAATCCGCCGAGGGCCAGGCCTTCGAGCTCGGCTGGAGGCGCGACAACGTAACCGACGTGCGCGAAGCGGACTACCTCGAGATGGTGCTGAAGAAGACCTGCTGGCTGGCTACCATTCATCCCAGCCGGGTGGGCGCTCTCATCGGAACCGGAGGCAGCCTCGATCTGGACCGGTGCATTCGTTTCGGATTTTTCCTGGGCGCGGCATTTCAGATTCAGGACGATCTGCTCAACCTGGTGGGCGACGCCGACGCGTATGGCAAGGAACTTGGCGGCGACATCCGCGAAGGCAAGCGCACCCTCATGCTGATTCATCTTCTGGCCAACGTGAGCGAGAGGGAACGCAAACGGCTTTGCTCCATGCTGGGCCGGCCGCGCGAGCTGTACACCGATGAAGACGTCCTGTGGGTGCGCGAGCGCATGGATGCGCACGGTTCGCTGGACTATGCACGGCAGGTGGCCCACGGCCTGGCGGGCGCCGCACGATACGAGTTCGAACACCTGTACGGGCACCTTCCGGACTCGCGCGACAAGCGGTTCCTTGAAGCTCTGCCGGCGTGGGTAATCGAGAGGAATTAAGTAAGGGAGACCGGCCCATGACGCCCAACGAATTCACGAAGCGATTGCCCAAGCTGACGGAAAACGCGCTGCCCATCCAGCCGCCGTTCGTCTTCAACGGCATGTCGGCGCGGGTCTTTCCGCTGCGCGCCCATCTCGACACCCTGCAGCGGGTATGCGACGGCTTTCTGAACTTCGTGCCGCAGCAGGCCGGCTACTTCCGCGTTCCCATGCCCTACGTCTTCATGATGGTCCTCGATTACGGGCAGGTGGCCGAAGCGGTTGCGCGCGTCGGCTGGTTTGCGCAGATCGAAGTCTTCTTCATGATTCCGTTGGAGTGGTACAGGAAGGTCGGCGGCAAGTGGGTGTTTCACGACTGGGCGGTGCTTACTCCCTATGTCTTTGTGGACGACGATTTCTCCGTTCCGCTGGGCCGCACGGTCTACGGATTTCCCAAGGTACTGGCCACGGTGATGCAGACGCCCAGCGCGTGGGTCAAGGACAGTTTGGCGCCGGTGACTCTCGCCCGCATCGAGACCGACGTTTTTCCCCAGGCGTATGTGGGCACGGACATGCAATCCCGCGTATTTCTTGAGATCGAGCGGGCCACGGCGTCGGGCCTGCAAATGCCCTTCGATCCCACCGCGGCCATGCTGCCGTGGACGATCGCTTCGAATCTTGCCCAGGGCTTTGCGGGTTTCAGCCGCGATGCGAGCTGGATGGCGCAGTCGACGCGTATGTCCTCGGTGAATCCCTTCGCCGACCCCGGCGTCTTTCAGGAGATGCTGGCGCGCATGATGCCGTGGTTTGCGCCGGGCGGGAAAGGCTTCGTGCAGAATTCCCTGAACCTGAAACAATTCCGCCGCTCGAACGATCCGTCGGATATCTGCTATCAGGCGCTGACCAACGGCTGCATGGAGATGAAGGCCTTCAACGGCGGCGGCCTGCTGGGCGAGTACGCGACCATGCTCGGCGACCTGAGCGGCGGCCATTCGGTCAAGCTCTACGATTATGCGTCGCTCCCGATCGTGCGGACGCTGGGGCTGGAGGTGCATCGGCAATGGCAGGGCCCTGACGGCAACGTGAACGAGCTGAAGCCGGTGATGCCGTTCTGGATCGACGTGGACCTGAAGTACGATGCGGGCGTGAATCTAGCCTGGCGCACCAGCGACGGCGTGTGGAAAGACCCGACCGGAGTGAAGTTCGACCCGCAGCCGCCGGTCAACGATGCCGACGCGCCGAAATATAACAGCACGCTGACCACGGCGATCGACGACATCGCCGGACCGTTCGAGTTCTCTGACACTACCGTGCGCGTGCTTCCACTGCTCGCCAAACGGGCAAAACTGCAAGAGTATCTCGACAAGTACATCAATACCCCGCTGGAGAGCACGATCAAGGACGAGAACGGCAAGGAAGCGCATCTGCGGTTCAACGTATGGTCGCGCCGCCCGCCGGATGATCTGCCCAAAGGGCCCTCCGTGCAGGACCTGGCTTATGTCTACCTGGTCGTGTCCAGCTTCGGCAGCGTGACCTCGTTAACCAACAACGTGGGCAACTGGACCAAATATCAGCTCTCCTTCATGATCCCGGTGGAGTTTCAATACACCGGCCCCAACGGAAAAAGCAGACTGGTGAGCGTAGGGATGATTTCGGCATTGAGCTTCGTGGACAACTGCATCGCCGCGATTGCGCGGCAGGAGGTGCAGGGATTCGAGGCGACGGTGGCTGATTTCTCGCGGCCGGAGAGCGTCTGGCTGAGCGACGAAGGAGAATTTTGCGCCGATCCGGAACAGACCCTGCTGCGCGTGGATGCCGAGGTCTGGTCGGCGCTGGGGCAGGGCCAGAAGGCGACCGTACAGCCCATTATTGAAATCAGCGAGGGCGTTCCCAACGCCGGGTTGGGCGATGCGCCGGACCCGCCCTGGAGATGGGCTGAGAGCCTGCGCGCCGAGCTGCTCGAAAAGAAACTCACCAAGGCGCAGGAGCCGGGTAACTTGAAGATCGGCCGCGCGCTGGCGTTGGAGCTGCTCGGCAATCAGATGCCGTTTACAGCCTATTCGCTCAAGCAGTTTCGCGATGTCGCAGACCCGGCAAGAGCGTGTTACCAGTCGCTGGTCCGGGTGCCGCGGTTGATCAAAGAGCTCTTCGACCTGCGCGAAATCGAAGAGACGCTGGTGGTAGAGATTCATGACTACCCGAGCCTCGACATTGTGAGTCAGCTCGGACTGGTAGCGACGCGGCTTCCCGACAGCTCTGCGGGAATTGTAAGCACAGTGCAGGCGGTGCGGCCGTTCTTTATCCGGGCCACGCTCTATGAGCCGCTGGCGGAGCCGCTGGCGTGGCGCGCCGGGGGCAGCGATTGGGCGCTGAACACTAAAATCGCCTTTAACACGCCGCTGTGCGACGAAGCGTTCGCTCCTCCCATCACCGCCGACCTCAAGGCTGAAACCCTTCAGGACCAGATGGACCCCTGCCGCATGAGCGCCATCATGTTCCAGGCCGCGCAGCGGCGCGGATTGACTGCCAAGCAGCGCGAGGCGCAGCAGGCTCGCGCGATCAGCAAGGCCGAGGCACGCACCGCACTCGGCAAAATCGATCCGCAGACGGTGATCGAGTCAGTGCTTTCGCGCGAATGGGGCAACGCCGACCCCGAC
The DNA here is from genome assembly GCA_049677625.1 of Occallatibacter sp. Taxonomy (GTDB): domain Bacteria; phylum Acidobacteriota; class Terriglobia; order Terriglobales; family Acidobacteriaceae; genus Telmatobacter. The sequence continues at coordinate 9,376 of JBAUCP010000837.1, forward strand.
GCCAGATGGCGCGTCGGCCGCCGCGAGCTGATCAAGACCTTCAGCGCGCTTCCGGTCAGCGGAGAGACATCGGCCTTTGCCGAATCGGTCCTCTATCGGCAGATGAACAACAATCTGGCTTCGAATCCGGGGTCCGTCGCCAGCCCCCTGACGGATGAGAACAAATACACCCCGAACCTGGCCTCATCCCTCGACCGGCTGGCGAAGGAGGAGACCGAGACAGCCAGTGAACGGTGGCGGAAGCAGATTGAAATGATCATCCTGATGCAGGAGAAGTTCACGCGGTTGCGGCTGGAGATGGAAAACGACGTGAACCAGCTCGCGGCTGCAGCCATTCTCAAGCTGCCGGAGCTGCGAGTCTCCTACGAGAAGCTTGGCGAGAAGGTTCCCTCGGACGAGGATCTGGTGAAACTGACTCTCGATCTGGTTCGCATGCTGACCAAGATCGGTGACCTGACCATCGAGGGCGAGCCCTCGGAGCGCAACAATCTGGATGCGCGCGTGCGCGCCGACCAGCAGCGGCTCAAGGACCTGATCAAAGCGCTCCCCTTTGACTTCAGGACCACGTCGACCCAGCAGGAGAGGAAGAAGAACAACCAACAGCTTCTGGGATGGGCCCTGCAGCACGTCGAGGAGTTCCGCAGCCTGGTGGAGCTGGCGCGCGGCTTCTGCGATGCGCAGAACGACGCTCTCTTGAACAAGATGGCTCGCGCCTACCAGAAGCCCGATTACTGCATCAGGCGCGATTCGGTAGGCGCCAATTGCAATGAACTGCTGCCGCTCTCGCTCTCCTGGGACGAGGATTGGT
>JBAUCP010000838.1:0-4088 GCA_049677625.1 Occallatibacter sp.
GCACGTGATCGTCAGACTGGTTGAACTGGATATGCACCAGCTCCGCGGCGTGCATCACCGCGAAGTACGACGACATGGGCTCGAGATCGTAGTGATAGAGCTGCCACACGAAGCTGGGCTGCGCGGGATTGCTCATCCAGGTGAGGATGGCGGTGGTGGGATGGAAGAGCAGCGCATTGCGGCCCTCGTACATGGCGCGGAAGGCCTCGTAGTTGGCCATCTGCGCCTTGCGCACGAAATCGGCCAGGTTGCGGAAGGGGCCGTAGCGCGCGGCGATTTCGGCGGGATAATCCTGCGAGCCGGAGTTGCCTTTGGCAAAGTCGTGCTCGGCCCAGTCGTCGTTGATGGTCTCCCAGTCTTTGCTGGGCATCATGCCGTGGATGGATTCGAGCGTGGGCACTGAGACGCTGCCGGTCTCGGTCTTGAAATAGTCGTCGGTGACCTTGTAGAACTCGCGCGGCGCGCGCCACGAGTACGGCCCGTGCGAGCGCACGCCGGCGCCGTCGGTCGAGCTGGGCTGGTAGCGGCGCGTGGGCTCCAGCTCGGCCAGCACCTTGCGCAGTGCGGCGTCGATCTCCGGCGGCGGGTAGCCCTCGTTGCGCGCGCACCACAGCACGATCGACGGATGGTTGCGGAAGCGCAGTATCTTGTCGCGCACGTTGGCGATGTAGGTGTCCAGATCGGTGGGATTGGGACCGTCGCCGGGGTTGGGCTGGAAGAACTCGTCCCACACCATGATGCCGTATCTGTCGCAAAGCTCGTAGAAGTCCTCGCCGGTGCTCTGCCCCACCCAGTTGCGGATCATGTTGAGGTTGGCAAGCTGGTGCAGGCGAATCTCGGTTTCCAGGCGGTCGCGCGGAATGCGCTTGAGAGCCTCGTCCAGACCCCAGTCGCCGCCGCGGATGAAGACCTGCACGCCGTTGACGGAGATGGTGAGCGTGTCCGCGCCGGGCACACTGTAGCTGATTTTGCGGACGCCGAAGTCGAGCTCCTGCGTGTCGGAGACGTCGCGGCCGGCTTTGAAGTCGAGATGAAGGTGATAGAGATTCTGCGCGCCGTAGCCGTTGGGCCACCACAGGCGCGGGTTGAGGATGTGCAGTGCCGGCGTGTTTTTGGGGTCGAAGCTCACCTGCTGTTTGCTGTGCGGCGCGAGCTCAACCGGCTGCTCGAATTGGATGTTCTCGATGGTCCCTTCAAGCACGCCCTTCTGCGGCTGGTCGGTCACGTTTTCCAGGGTGGCCTGCACGGCTACGTCGGAGGAGTCGGTTTGGGGCAGTGGAAGATCGGTGGTCACCAGCGGATCTTTCACCAGCACCGGGCCGGAGGCCGACAGAGAGACCTTTTGCCAGATGCCGGTGTCGCGGTCGCGAATGGCGGGAATCCAGTCCCAGCCCATGGTGCAGAGAAACGTGGGCCCGTCGATGGCGCTCTCGCCGCCATTCGGCCCAATACCGTCGCGCAATGTGTGCTCGTGCGAAACGCCGGGATGCGGCTGCGGCGACACCTCCACGGCTACGACGGCCTTTTTGCCGGGCTGGACGAGCGCGGTGATGTCGAAGTTGCCGCGAATGAAGGCGCCGCGCATCGTCCCCACTTGTGTGCCGTTCACCCATACGGCCGCCGAGTAATTGATGCCGTCAAAGTTGAGCCAGACGTCGTGGCGCTTGTACGACTTCGGCACCTCGACGATTGTTCTGTACCAGTACGAGCTGTGAACCAGGCTCTCGGGAATCACCTCCGGCCGGTTGTTTTCGCCGTAGAGCGGCTCCGGATAGACGTGATTGTTCACGAGCGTGGTGAGCACTGTGCCGGGGACGGTGGCCGTGTACCACCCCGCGGTGCTGAAACCCGGCGAGGCCACCTGCGCGCCCGGCTCTGTGGCTTTGGCGATATCCTGCAACTGCCAGCCCGAGTCAAGGACGACGGGCTGAGGCGGCGCAGCGAAAGCTGGGGTTGCCAGAGCTGGTATCGTTACCAGCAAAACGACTGAAAAAACTCTGCCTCGAATGTTCAATGGCCGTTACCTCGGTCTTTCCTGAGATGTTTTTTGCGGCTTGTGCGCCGGACACAGGGATTATAGTTGCTGGAAGAGGGCGCGGTTGCCGCATCCTGCCCGGCCCGATGGGGACACGATGGAATTCGAGCGCTCATCCGGAGTTCTGCTCCACGTCAGCTCGCTGCCCTCTTACGGCGGAATCGGCGATCTTGGCCCCGCCGCGCACGAGTTCGTGGCCTTTCTGGCCGCGGCCCGGCAGCACGTATGGCAGGTGTTGCCGCTCTGCCCCACCGGATGGGGCAACTCGCCGTATGCGGGCTCTTCGGCCTTCGCAGGCAATCCTTACCTCATCAGCCTCGAATTCCTCTCCGACTGGGGATGGATCAAGGGCGACCGGATTGCGGGCCTGGCCGGCCGCTCCGGCGCCGTGGATTTCCATGACGTGGAGTGGCGCAAGCTGCCGCTGCTCTATGAAGCTGCGGACAACTTTCTTGATCGCGGGCCGCGCGAGCCGGCGCTGGCCCAGCAGTGGCGCGAGTTTCAGGCCTTCTGCCGCGCTGAAGCCTTCTGGCTCAACGATTACACGCTCTACGCCGAGTTGCGGCGCCAGTTCAACACCGGCGCGTGGACCGAGTGGCCCGATCCGCTGCGCCGCCGCGATCCGCAGGCGCTGGCCGAGGTCTACGACCTGAGCGGACGCTCTCTGGCGCAGGAGCAGGTACTGCAGTTTGCCTTCTCGCGGCAGTGGAATCAACTGCGCGCGGTGGCCGCGCACCACGCCGTCCGCATCCTTGGCGACGTGGCCATCTTCGTCAACATGGATTCGGCCGACGTGTGGGTGCACCCCGGCCTCTTCGAGCTCGACGCGCAGTTCAGGCCGGAGCGTGTGGCCGGCGTTCCGCCCGACTACTTTTCGGCGACCGGGCAGCGGTGGGGCAATCCGCTCTATCGCTGGGATGTGCTGGGGATGCGCGGCTTCGACTGGTGGATCGACCGCATCCGGCGCGCGGTGGGGCTCTTCGACATTGTGCGCCTCGACCACTTCCGCGGCTTTCAGGCCTACTGGGCGGTTCCAGCCGACGAAGAGACGGCGATGAACGGCGAATGGGTGAAGGCGCCGGGGCTGGAGCTGTTCCATGCGCTCGAGAACGCGCTGGGGCCGGTTCCGCTGGTTGCCGAAGACCTGGGCGTCATTACGCCTGAGGTAGACGCACTGCGGCTGCAACTGGGCATGCCGGGCATGAAGGTGATTCAATTCGGCTTCAGCAGCAAGGGCGCGCACACCCACCTGCCGCACCAGTACGCAGCCGCGACCGTGGCCTACACCGGCACCCACGATAACGACACGACGCTGGGTTGGTGGCATACGGCGAGCAAATCCGAGCACGCCGCCGCAGAGGCCTACACCGGCACTCCGCCCGGCGGCAGCCCGGTGTGGCCGCTCATCCGCGCCACGGAGACCAGCGCCGCGCAGATTGCGGTGGTTCCGGCGCAGGACCTGCTGGAGCTGGGCTCGGAGGCGCGCATGAATACGCCGGCCGTGGCCACGGGCAACTGGAGCTGGCGCGCGCCCGAGCACTGCTGGACGCCGGAGCTGGCCGTGCGGCTGAGCGCGCTGGTGGAAGCGACCGACCGCGACAACGATCCGCTGGGCCTGGTGGAAGTAAGACAGGAGAGCGAGAACCAGGTGATGGACACAGCGCGGAACTGATGCCGTGCGGTGGATTCCCTGCCGCTCAAAAGCCTGTCAGGAACCTGCGCGCAATGTAAGCAGCGAGATCTCCGGCGGGCAGTCGAAGCGGAACGGAAGACCCACGGTTCCCAGGCCGCGATTGACGTAGAGCTGCAGGCCCTGGAATCGAAACCACCCCTCGACATACTTCTTGCCTAGCGGAGGAAGTTCCAGCGCGCCCAGGATGGGCAGGCGAATCTGGCCGCCGTGCGTATGCCCGCTGAGCATGAAGGATACGGCCCTGCCCGAGGGATAAGTGAGCAGATCGTCCACATAGTCTGGCGCGTGGCACATCAGCACCACGGGCTCATGCGGGATGTTGCGGATCGATGCAGGGATGGCCAGGTCCGGGTCGGGGCT
>JBAUCP010000839.1:0-8742 GCA_049677625.1 Occallatibacter sp.
CGGCCGGCAGCTCGTGAGCCAGCTCATGCTCAAGCTGGTTGATCTCTTCGAGAAGTTGTTTTTTGATGTGTTCGGGCATCCATGGTCCGTAGCGGGGAGTGGGGATACTCCATCCGCGGAGATAAAAATGCTATGACTCTTGATTATACGCGGCGAAAAGGCTGAGAAAGGCAGGGAACAGGGAATAGGGAACAGGGAACAGGGGCGATTTGCAGGCATTTGTGCGCGACTGCTGCGTCAAGTTGTCTCTTCGCAATGCGTCCGCGCCGGCCAGCCTGGGATTCGGAACCTCAGTAAGCCGCCGCAACAGTCCACCAACCCGTCTGTTCCCTATTCCCTATTCCTTATTCCCTGCTTATCCAAGAACTCCTGCAAAATCAGCGTTGCCGCCACCTGGTCCACTACCCGCCGATGCTCCTGCCGCTCGTGGCCCGCCTCATACAGAATCCGGTGCGCCTCGTGGGTGGTCAGCCGCTCGTCCCACAGGTGGATGGGCAGCCCGGTCAGCTCGCCAAGTGCATCCGCAAAGGCCTGCGTCTTCGCGGCCTGCGGGCTCATCTCGCCGGAGAGATGCACCGGATTGCCCACCACAATGCCCGCCACGCCAAATCGCCGGCACAGCCGCGCCAATGACCGCAGATCCTCACGCGTATTGCGCCTGCGCTCCAGCGTCAAGACCGGCTGCGCGGTCAGCCCCAGCTCGTCTGAGACGGCCACCCCAATGCGGCGATTACCCACATCGAGGCCGAGATAGCGCGGATGGCTCCCGGATTCCAGATCGGCACCCTCCGCAACCAGCTTAAAGGCCGCGGCGCAGGCAATGCGCTTCGCCAACCGCTACAATCAAAAGAATGAGAGTCCACAAGGGCGGTTTTCGCGTCCTAAGTGATTGAAGGATTGAAACCAGCTGAATGGCAAGGCGCACATGGAAGAGCAGGCGAAGGAGGAGCTCGGGGGCGGCGAAATTCCTGCTGGGAGTTTTCCTTCTTGGCGTGCTCGCGGCCGGCGCGGCTGGCTGGCTAATTTTTGCGCCGTACGGGCCGTCGGCTGAGACGTTTGTAGACCTCGCCCCAGGGTCCTCGGCGCTGCGGATCGGCCAGCAGCTTCAGGCCGCCGGGGTGCTGCGCAGTCAGTACGCCTTTTACCTGCTGCGCGCCTGGAAGCGCGGAACGCTCAAGGCCGGGGAGTACCGGTTCGATCATCCCGCCGCGGCGCTTGAGGTCTACAGCCGCATCGCGCGCGGCGATGTGTACACCAGGGCGCTCGTAGTCCCTGAAGGCTCCAACATCTTCGATATCGCCACGCGCGTGGAACAGGCAGGCTTTGACACGCGTAAAGATTTTATGAACGAGGCCGTCCAGCAGGTGGGACTGGTGGCCGATCTCGATCCGGAGGCGAAAAGCCTGGAGGGTTACCTGTTCCCGGACACATACCGCTTTGCCCGCACAACCAAGGCAGCACAGATTGTTGCGGCCATGGTGCGCCGCTTCCGGGCCGTCGCCGGGCAACTGGGGTTGAAGGAGAATCTGCACCAGGTGGTGACCCTAGCCTCATTGGTAGAGCGCGAAACAGCGGTGGACGCCGAGCGGCCGCTGGTGGCCAGCGTCTTTGAGAACCGGCTCAAGAACAAGATGCCGCTGATGACCGACCCCGCGGTCATCTATGGCCTTGAGCTCGAGGGCCTGTGGCGCGGCGCCATCTACCAGAGCGACCTGACCCGCGACACCGCTTACAACACCTACCTGCATCCCGGCCTGCCGCCCGGCCCGGTGGCGAATCCCGGCATCCTCTCGCTCCGCGCCGCCATGCATCCGGCCGATACCGGTTACCTCTACTTCGTTGCCGCCGGAGCCAACGCGCAGGGCCACTCGCTGTTTGCCAGCACGCTCGACGAGCACCATCGCAACGTGGCCGGCTATCGCCGTGCGGAGAAAAAGGCGGGTGCGCCATGAGAACCTCCCGCCTGGCTTCGCTTGCGTCCTTGGCCCTGCCGTTCTGGCTCGCGGGCTGTTCGCTGTGGCCCACCACCCGCCATCTCCCGGTGCCCAAGGCGCCTCCCAGCATCCAGACCGTCTCAGCCGAGGATCTTGTCAAACAGGTCAATCAGCGTTGGGCTGCGCTCGACACTTTGACCGCGACCGTTGAAATCTCCGCGACCGAGCTCAAAAACTCCGGGGGGTCAGAGGAGGATTTTCCCTCCTGCCGCGGATACATCGTCATGCACAAGCCGAACCTGCTGCGCGTGGTGGGAACCTACTTCGGCGTGAAGATCTTCGATATGGCCAGTGACGGCGCCCAGTTCACGCTCGTCATGCCCACCAAGAACACGGCGATCCGCGGCCCCAACACGGTGACTGAAAAATCCACCAACCCGCTTGAAAATCTCCGTCCCGACTTCTTTCTCGATGCGATCGTGGTGCGCGGCCTCGATCCTGACAACGAGTACATGGTCGCGGGCGATACCGAGACCGTAGAGGACGCCGCCAAGAAGCATCTCTACCTGGAGCCTGAGTACATCCTCAGCGTGATGCGTCCAAAATCGGGCAATGAGAAGCTCCCGGTACGCGTAATCACCGTTCATCGCGACGACATGCTGCCCTACGAGCAGGAAATCTACGACCAGAACGGCGACCTCGAGACCCAGATCTTCTACAGCAACTACACCGAGTTCAGCGCCGGCAAATACCCGGCCAAGGTCACCATCAAGCGCCCGATGGAAGGCATCCAACTGGTTCTCACCGTCGTGCGCGTGCAGCAGAACGTCAGTCTTGACGCCGAAGAGTTCCAGGTGAAGATTCCCGACGGGGCCAAGGTGCGGACCCTGCACTAAAGCAACAATGTATTTCGGAAATGGCGATCCGGGCAGCTACTGCGGCTGCGAAGGTGCATCCTGATTCCGCGGCACGCTCGGATTCTCGCCATTCATCATTCCCATAACGCCCACGGTGGCCGCCGTAAATACGCCGTCCTTTACCGCGCCGTCGGCGCGCACTGTATCACCCACCTGGATGTCGGCCAGCGTGATGGGGTCGCGGCGGCGGCGAAAGGTCGTGTTTTCGTCGGCCACAAAGCTGTACGGCGCATTGTCGATTGAACCGGTCAGCGTCACCTTCACGCCGTCAATGGCCGTAACCTTGCCCATCAGCCAGGTCTTGCCGTAGCTGGCCTCCATATCCTGCATCTGCTTGGCCCGCGCGGGGTCGAGCAGCACAATGGCCGTAGCGCCCACTGACTTGGCCGTCGCGTCGATCTCGCCCATCGAGGAAATGGCATCGCCAACCTTGATGTCCGTAGCCTTGATCGGCTGTGGAGGATTGCCGCCGAACCCGCGGCCCCCTCCCGATCCTTGCCCCGATCCCTGTCCGCGGCCTTCGCCATCCCTCTGTCCAGATCCTTGCCCGCCGCCTTGCCCGCCGCCGCGCATCCCCGCGCCCTGCTTCATGATGCGTGTATTGGCGCTGAAGTGGACCGTATAGGTTTCGCCGCTGAAGCTCTTCACCGTGTAGTGGTCGGCTGCCGCTTCCGTTACTGTGCCGGACAGGCCGCGCCCCATCATCCCCATGCCGCCGCCAAACCCGCCGCGGCCGCCGCGACGGCCATAGCCACCCTGGTCCCCGGAACCCTGCGTGGAGGGCGAAGCCGAGCCGGAAGTGGAGCCCTGGTCCTGTGCCGACGCAGCGGCGGTGAGGGCCAGTGCAAGCGCGCAAGCTGCTGCGAGACGAAGCTTCATGGGTAAACTCCTAGCCTGCATGCAAACGGCAGACCGATCTATAGCAATAGACGCGACAGGCGCGCGGCGGGACGACGGGACGCGCGCGGCGGGCGGCCTTTCAGCCTGGAACATAATGGCCGCGCGCTCAATCCACGGTGAGCGTAACATTCACGGCATACGACACGCCTGTTGAGGTAATGGTGACAGGAATCGTGTACGTCCCCGCCGGCGTGCTCGATCCGTTGCCGCCCGGCGGGCTGCCGCCGGTTCCTCCGCTCGAACTGGTGCAGCTTGAGGCTCCCGCCACCAGAACGCTCAGGAGCGCAACCAGAAGCAGGAACCTGCGGCCGCGCACCAGCGCAAACGGCAGCAGCAGCAGCACGCCGCACGCGAGCGGCACGGCGCGCCAGCCCAGCGGGTCACTCATCGGGCCGCTCATGCGCGCAGACGAACCGGATTGGCCAGTCGCAATCTCAACCGTCACATTGCCCTGAACGCATGCGTTCAGCGTCTCGGAGCCTGGATTGAAGGTGCACACCGCATTCGCCGGCAGCGTGCCGCAGGCAAACGTAAACGTTGCCTGCGATCCGCTGGGCGTAATCACCAACGGAAAATTCGCGGTCTGGCCGCTCGCCACAGTCATGCTCGAAGGGCCTGAGCTGGAAACAGCAAAGTCGAACCCCGTGCCGGCGAGCAAAACCGTAGCCGGCGTCGCCACGGCGGAGGATGAGATGGTCAGCGCGCCCGTAGCCGATCCGGCCGCCGCAGGCGCAAAGGCTACTGACGCGCTGCAATTCGCGCCCGCCGCCAGCGCGCCGGTGCAGTTGTTCTCGGCAAGCGTAAACGGCGCAGTCACAGAGAGCGTGACCGCGGCAATCGAATAACTGCTCGAGTTGGTCACCGTCACCATCTGCGCTGTGCTGGATTGCCCCACCCCCACGACGGTCGCAAACAGCAGTTGCGATGGATTGGTCGCAATTGCGCTGGCAAGCTGTCCTGCGCCGTTGAGCGCCACCGGAACCGCCGCCACGCCCGTCGTCGATGAAGAGACCACCAGCGTGGCTGCAATCGCTCCCGTGGCCGCCGGTGTAAAGACAATCTGCGCCGTGCAGTTCGCGCCATTGTTCAGAACCGCGCCGCACGTGGTTGCGGCAATCGAATAGCTGGCCGCGGCCGGGCCGGTGATCTGGAAGCCCACGTCGTCCATCGCCGCTCCGCCGCTGTTTGTCACGGTCACCGTCTGGGGCTGGCTGGCTACACCCGGCTGCTGGTTGGTGAACGTCAGGCTCGCCGGATTCACGCCGATCGCAGCCGGCGCCACGCCGTTCCCCGACAGCAAAACCGTCTGCTGCCGCAACGCATCCGTCACGGTGAGCGTGCCGCTCGCGCTGCCCAGTTGCGTGGGGACAAATTGCACGCCGATCGAGCAGCTCGCATTCGCCGCAAGCTGCGTGCCGCAGCCGTTGGTGATTGCAAAGCCGCTGGTCACCTTGACCGAGATCGATTCGAGCGGCTGCCCGCCGGAGTTGGCCAGCGTCACAGTCTGCGCGGCCGAAGACTGTCCGGTCGCGGTCGCGGGAAAGCTGAGCGAGGCCGTGTTCAGCGTGTCCGTCGGCGCGCTCAATCCAACGCCTGTCAGCTCCACACTCTGCACGCCCTCCGCATCGGTCAGCGTCAGCGTGCCGGTCACTGGCCCGGCTTGCGCAGACGTGAATGCAAGCTGAACCTGGCAGCCCGCGTTCGCGGCCAGTGAAGTCGTCCCGCAAGCATTGCTGGCGATCGTAAACGGCGCGGTCACCGCGATAGATGTAATGGGAACCGCAGACCCGCTGCTGTTCGTCACGCTGACCGGCAGCGCCGCTGAAGTCGAGCCCGCCGCCACCGGCCCAAAGCTCACAATGTCGGGCGCCACGCTCACCGGCCCCGCAGGCGTTCCTGTTCCGTCCAGATCCACCGTAAGCTGGCCGCCGTACACATTCGCCTGGACGATCAACTCCCCGGTTTGCTGGCCGGTTGCCGTAGGCGCAAACGCTACCTCAATCGTGCAGCTTCCGCCCACCGGCACAGCAACGTTCACGCATCCGTCAATCTCGCTGAAAGCGCCGTTGGCTGTGATCGACGTAACCGAAAGCGCGATGCTGCCCGTGTTCTCAAGCGTGACTGTCTGTGCAGCGCTGGCCGTGCCCACGGTCTGGCTCCCGAAGTTGAGCGTTGCCGGCGTGGCGGCGACCGCCGTGAGCCCCGTGCCTGCGCTCCACAGCGGCGTCTGCCAGATGCCGCGTCCATATGTCGCAGCCACCAGCACCGCCGCACTCGCACCTGCCGGCGCGGCGCTGAGCGCAACCGCCGGCGCATCGGGCAGGCCGCTTCCGAACAGCGACCAGCAGTCATACGGAGCCTGTGCGCAGCTCGCCACGTTCGTGGTGAAATAAACCCCCTGGTCGGTCGCCAGGTAGACCGTGTTCGCATTCCCTGGGTCGACGGTCACGCTGTTGGCCGGCGCGGCGGGCAGGTTGGCCGTCAAAACGGTCCAGTGCGCCCCGCCGTCGGTCGAGCGGTAAACAGTCTGCACCGGCTGCTTCGGATCGCTCACCCCCGCAACCGTCACGTAGACCGTGTTCCCGCTCGCATCATGCGGATCGACGAAGACGCTCGATACATCCAGACCGTAGTAATTCAGCGCACGGCTGTCGTTCACCACCGGATTCAGCGTCAAATCGCTCACCACCGGCGTTGCGCCCGCTGACGGCCCGATCGTCACGCTCAACACGTGGCCGGGCAGATTCGCACCGCCATTGGCCGACCCGTACATGCCGAGATAAATGATCTCGCCGCCTCCCGGCAGCGCCAGTGCCGACATGGAGCGAATCAGCGCGTCGCCATTGCACGCAGCATTCACAGCGCCGCTGTCCAGAACCGCCGTCACCGCATTGCTCGCCGTCCAACCCGATCCGCTCGCCGGCCCACGCCACAACTGGCAGGTGCCGATGAGCAGTTGCGTGGGATCGAGCGGATCCACCAGAAACGCCGCCGGCGCAGGCATTGCGCCCGCAGGAAGATTTACGTCCGCATCGGTGATCACCGGGCTCGATCCAAAATCGGCCGGCGTGCAGGCAGACGACTGCGAGCACAGGTAGATGGCAACGCCGGGCTCGTTGTTCACGTACCAGTTGCTCGAGTTTCTTGGGTCGATGGCCACCGGCCCGCCGTATCCGGAGAGAATCTGAGGCCAGTCCGCGGTTGCCGTGGCGCCCTTCACGCCCGCCGTTCCATTCACGCCCAGCCCGGCCATCATCGTATACGGCGTGGCCAGCACCGGCGACAGGCTCACCGCCTCCGCCAGCGACCCCAGCCCGCCATTGAGATTCTGGAAGTGGCTCGCATCCGAGGCCGAGCAGGCCGGCCCGGTTTCGCCAATCGCATCCATTGACCGCCACAAGCCGCTGTCGTTGCCAGCAAAGATCTCCAGCGGGTTGGCCGCGCTCCACGCAATCGCATGCTGGAACTCACCCACCTGCGCGCTCATGCAGGTGGTCGAGTTGGTTGTGTTGCGCCACACGCAGCCTGCAGCCAGGCTGCACGTCCACAGGTCGTTGTCCCCCGCCATCAGCAGCGTGTCCTGCTGCGAGGGCACGGCAGCCAGGGCAAGATTGTAGTTGCCGTCCGGAATGGTCGCGGCACCTTGGATGGTGCTGGATTCAAGCGCCGCCGTGCTCCACTGCCGGCTGAACGAGATGGCCCCGTTTCCACACGTGCCGCTCAGGCCGCACTGGTCCTGCCACAGCCCCTGGTCCTGGTTGTTCAGGTCCACCGTCCACGCAAAGGTGTCGCCGCTCACCGGATTCACCGCCAGCGCGCCGCGGAAGATGGGGCATGCAATAGAACCCGTGCTGCCCAGGTTGTTGGGGCAGAGAGAAGCGGTAAGGCTGGAACCCGGCTGCGTAGCAATGCGCGTCCATGTGACGCCGTCAGCCGACTCGTAGTAGCCGTGATAGCGCACCGCGGCCACAAACAACTGCCGCACCGGATTCCACACTACCGCCGTGGCCGCATTCCCGTCCGGCTGCGCAAAGGCATCGCGCGGCCCCTGCACGTCCCGGCCCGGAGCGTCGGTGATGGTGGACAGGTGCCATGTCGCCCCGCTGTCGGCCGAGTAGTAGAGCCCCTCGTAGCTCAGGTTCGTTTGGCCGGCATCGACCAGCGTCCCTTCGTAAGCCTGCGACACGGCCGCAACCACAATCTGCGGACTCGCCGTACTCCAGGCAAACCCCGCAAAGCCCTCGCCGATGAACCCATAATCCTGCCCGCTCAGCCCGTCCTCAGCGTCCTGCGTCTGCTGGATCAGCGTCCACGTCGTTCCGCCGTCCGTAGAGCGCAGAATGCCCGCGCCATAGTAGGAGTCGAGCACGTCGTTGGGGTCGCCGGTCCCGGCCAGGATCACGCCCGTCCCGCCCGGCTGCACCGCCAGCGCGCCAATGCTGATCGACGCGTCTGCCGCGCCGCCCAGCGCATTCACCGCGTCCGTGAGCGGAGTAAACACGACCGACGATCCATTGGCCGCGCCCGCATTGCTGGACGCCCACACCCCGCCGCCGGTGGTCCCCACATAGAGATGATTGCCCGTCGCATCGGCCGGGTCCAGCGCCAGCGCGGAGATGCGCCCGGTCACCAGTCCATAGCTCAGGGTGCTCACGGCCGTGGGACCAAGCGGCTGCCAGGTGGGCGTTGCCGCGCTCTGGCCCAGGCTCGTGACTGCCTGGCCGTGCCCCGTGTTGCCGCGGACGGTATTGCCGCGCTGAGGCAGCCGATGGCCTGGCCGCCATCCACGCTGGGCAAGAAAGCGCTGCGCCTCCGCCACGCGCGGCGGAACAGGCGTGGTCCGCACCTCGACCGCCGCCTGCCCGAACCCCACGGCGCACTGGCCCGCCAACCCAAGCAACAAAACTGGCGCTCGAACAGCCGCACCGAGCAGAGAGATGGCCCGCGCCAGGTTCAGAGCCGCGAGGACGCGCTTCCACGCCCCGCCACGG
>JBAUCP010000840.1:0-2022 GCA_049677625.1 Occallatibacter sp.
TCCATTCGATATCGTAGCCCTCAGTGCGAATGCGCTGGTCATAGTAGAACAGCACCAGCGCCGTCATATAGACAGGCGGAATCAAAGCCTGAACAGCAAAGTTAACCAGCAAATCGATGATCCCGCCCGCCGCCACCAAAATTGTCGCAGCCAGTCCGCCCTTGCCCATGGCCGAGGCAACAACGGTGAGCACCATCAACGGAATATAGCCCATCATCGACACAACCATGGTCAGCGCCCAGACCAGCAGAAACATGAGGAAAATGCGCCAGCGCGCTCCCTTGCTCAGCTTCTTCGCGCGCCGTAGAGACTCCCAGGCCGGCTTTTCTTCCGCAATGCAGGCCGGCATGGCCAGCGAATAGCTCAGCGCCCGCATGACAATCACCACCCCGGCGGCGGCAACAATCAGGAACGTGACAAAGCCGGCCACGGCGTTCGAGGCAATGCCGCCTCCCGCAAGCCGCGCCAGCAGGAATGTAACCGTCACGGCAATGCCCGCGATTACGCCCGGAATCAGCCCCACAAAAATGCCCTGCAGAAACAGCACGCCCAGGTAGCGCCAGAACTGCGGACGCACGCTCTTGAGCGCCTCGCGAATCCGCAGCTTCTGCCCCACGTTCGCGCCGATCGCCATCCGGATCAGCGCCGCCTGGGAGATGACTGCAGCGGCCAGGGCCACTACGAACGCGACCGCGGCGACCACCGCAATCAGCGCCGTCACCGCGCCGCTGCCTGGCGGCCCGCCATGTTTGGCGGCGGCCATGCCCGGAATAAGAAACACGGCGAGTGCGGGGATCATCACGACCAGAATCACCACGGTCGGCACCGCGGCCACTCCGGCAAAGCAGAGAAAGTTGCCGCGATAAAGCTGTGCGGTGCGGTCGAGAATCTCGCCCAGCGTTAACGGACGTAAGGGTTCGGGGCGCAAATTTTCGTTCATATCAGGAGGGCTCTGCAGCCGGCAACTCGGCTTGCTGGGTTAGACCGGCGGAGCGCATCATCCACTCGATATCGAAGCCTTCCTTGCGGACCCGCTGGTCGTAGTAGAAAAGTGTCAGACCGGTCGAGTAGATGGGACCGATCAAGGTATTCACAACAAACGAAGCAATCTGCTGAGCAGCCAGCAGCGCAATGGGAATCGCGTGTCCGCGATGCTTGAACGCGAAAAAGATGAACGGCAACGCCAGCAGAACGCCCAGCACCAGGCGCACCGCATACACCAGCAGGCCCAGGACGAAGATGCGCCCGCGCGAGTCCTTGCTCAGATGGATGCTGCGCTTGATTGCCTGCCGCGCCGGCAGCTCTTCCACCACGCACGCCGGCACGGCCAGCGAATAGCGCAGCGACATCACGATGCCGTAAGCCAGCGTCAGCAGAAAAAACGGCCCCAGAACCAGGAACATGAGCCCCGCCGTAATCATCGCTGCCGGGTTCGACGACGGGGCGCTCTGCATCACTGCGGGATTGGTGAGAAACCCCCTGGGGAAATAGGCAAACATGACCACGAAGAAAATCACATAGATAACCGCCAGCGGCGCCCAGGCGCGAAATCCGGTAATCGTCATCACCCATAGATAGCGGCGTATGCGCGGCACTACGCTGGCCGTTGCGGCGCGGATCGTGGCCGGCTCGCCCAGGTAAATCCACGCCACGGCCCGCGTGTTGGCGGCGATCGCCAGTCCAGCCACCAGCAGCACCACAAGCGTTTCCACCACGGCCACGGCCGCCACGGCCCACTGCAGTTTGGGATCGATGTGTGGGTAGCCGAGCAGTTCTTCCACGCCCAGATGCAGCATCCCGGTGAAAAGCATGGCCCCTGAAAAGATGGCCGCGATGCCCGCAAACAGCAGGAAGTTCGTCCGGTAGAGTTCCGCGGTCCGGTCCAGGACCTCGCCAAGGTTAAGAGGGCGAAGCTGGGTGGTCATTGTGCCCCTCGCGCGCGCCGCCGCTCAGGTTCCGCCGTGCGCCGGAAAATGCGTGCGCCACCGGCCGCAGGCCAACAAGCACAGATCAGTCTGGGTC
>JBAUCP010000841.1:0-6920 GCA_049677625.1 Occallatibacter sp.
GGTTCGTGGGTTTCAAGGGCGGCGACGCCCACGCCTCGCACGGCCATCTCGACCTGGGCAGCTTTGTGCTCGACGCATTCGGCCAGCGCTGGGCCAGCGACCTGGGCCCTGACAACTACGGCCTGCCCGGCTACTTCGGCCGGCAGCGCTGGAGCTACTACCGCATGCGCACCGAGGGCCACAACACGCTCACCATCGACGGCGATAATGAAGACCTCGATGCAAAATCGCCGCTCACCGCAACCGGCAGCGCGCGCAACACGCTCTACGCAATCGCCAATCTCGATCAGGCCTACAAGGGCAAGCTCACCACATGGAGCCGCGGCGCCGAAATTCTCGGCAACAAACAGGTGCTCGTTCAGGACGAGATTGCGCCGGCCAAGCCCGTAGACGTGGTGTGGAACTTCCACACCTATGCAGCCGTGGAGATCGCCCCGGACGGCCGCACGGCCACACTCACACGCAACGGAGCCACGCTCCGCGCGCGGATTCTTGCGCCTGCCAATGTGCGTTTCTCGACCGTGAGCACGCAGCCGCCGGCTCCGCAGGAGCCCAATCCGGGACTCACGAATCTAGTCATTCCAATTCAACAGCAAGCGAGCGCGGCCACCATCGCCGTGCTGTTTACCGGCAGCGGTGACAAGAAAACTCCGCACATTAAGCCGCTGGCAGAGTGGAAGTAGCCCGCTCTGCAACCGGGATTCTCCGAATCTGTACAATAACTCGGTATTGTAACTCGGCCTTGCGTGAAGGGTACGGGCTTCAGCCCGTACATCAGCACCCTTAAAAATGCAGACCGCGCCTGTGCGTTTAGCATAAGACAGGTGCGCCACGATGGGCGCGACTCTACGCAACGCCATGACGCGCAAAAAGCCCAAACTTCAGGTCGTCGCACGCAATCCCAAGATCGCGAAGCCCGCGAAAGCCGCCGCTGCCAGGCAGTCGGCGAACGTGGAGAGCCCGCGGCCGGCGCCGCCCACCATCTCAGGCCGATGGCTGCTCGTGGCCGTTCCCACCGTCCTGGTTGCGGCGGCTCTTTGCGGGTGGTGCGTATTGTGCCTGCTCTTCTGGCAGGGGAGCTGGCAGTTGCTCTACCATCCCTCGTCAAAAATTGCACGCACTCCTGCCGCCATCGGCCTTCCCTTTTCACCCATCGGCTTTAACACCACGGCTTCCGGCGTGCCGCGGCTCGCCGGCTGGTGGATTCCCGCCGCGCCCGATGCGCGCGAAAGCCGTTACACGTTTCTCTACCTGCACAGCCAGGATGGCGATCTCGGCGATACGGTCGATCATCTCGCCGAGCTTCACGCGGCGGGCGTCAACGTCTTTGCGTTGGACTATCGCGGCTACGGGCAGAGCGAGTTCGGCCACCCCAGCGAAGCACGCTGGCTTGAAGATGCCGGGTCGGCGCTCGAGTACCTGACCGCAACCCGCCACATCGATCCGGGCACGATCGTGCTCGACGGCAGCAATCTTGGCGCGGATCTTGCGCTCGAAGTGGCCGCCGCGCACTCGGAACTGGCTGGCATTGTGCTCGAGTCGCCCACCGAAGACCCGGTGAGCGCAATCTTTAACGACGCGCGGGCCACTCTCCTGCCCGCGCACTTGCTGGTCAGCGACCGCTACGACCTGAACGCACCCGCAGCGGCGCTGCGCATTCCGTCGCTCTGGTTTTTGCCCTTCCCCAAAACGGACGTGAGCGGCCCCGCACAAAATCCCGATGTCTTTCAAAAGGTATCGGCGCGCAAAATGTTCGTCTGGCTGCCGCCCGGCAAGACGCAAACCAGAAACTTCTCTGACGAGCTATCGCGCTGGCTCGACGACCTGCAGGCCCACTAACTCCGCTTCAGCCCTTCACCATATCCCGGTGCAGCGCCTTCACGCGATAGCCCGCCTTCTTCAGCCGCTTTCTCATTTCTTCGGCCATCATCACGCTGCGGTGCTGGCCGCCGGTGCAGCCAAAGGCCACGGTCAGGTAGCTCTTGCCCTCGGCCACATAATGCGGCAACAGGTAAAGCATCATGCTGGTCACCTTGGCCAGGAACTCCACCGTCTGCGGAAACCCGCGCACGTATGCGGCCACCCGCGGATCGAGGCCGGTCTTCTTGCGAAACTCCGGCACAAAGTGCGGATTGGGCAGAAAGCGCACGTCGAAGACGATGTCCGCATCCAGCGGCACGCCGTTCTTGAAGCCGAAGCTCAGGCAGCTGACCAGCAGTTGCTTGGTCTCATCCTGGTGGCCAAAGCGGGTTTGAATGTGCGCGCGCAGCTCGTGCACGTTGAAGTTCGAGGTGTCGATCAGCGTGTCAGCCACGTTGCGGATCGGGTCGAGCAGTTGCCGCTCTTCCACAATGGAGCGCGATACGGTCTCTGAGAGCCCCAGCGGATGCGGCCGCCGCGTCTCAGAGAAGCGCCGCACCAGCACGCCATCCTGCGCATCCAGAAAAACCACGCGCGTGGGCAGGCGCTTTCTTACCTCTTTCAGTATCTCCGGCAGGCGGTCGAGCGTTGGGCCTTCCCGCACATCGATCACGATGGCTGCCCGCTCCACCTCAGCGGAGTTGCTCACCAGGGCGGCAAAGTCGGGCAGCAGTTCCAGCGGCAGGTTATCGACGCAGTGAAAGCCAAGGTCTTCAAAGGCCTTCAGCGCAGAGGCCTTCCCGGAGCCGGAGATGCCGGTCACAATCACCAGCTCCTTGGCGGTTTTGCCGGCTGCCTTTTTCTTGCGATTGGCTTGCGATGGCGCGGACTTGGGGGGCGTCATGCGCTCATGCTACACCGGATGGCGCGCTTTTTGCGCGCTTGGCTTCACCGCACGCGGCGCAGCGTCAGGCCTGCGGCGCCTGCCGGTTGCTGCGGAACGTAAAGACCACGCCCACCGCGGCTCCGTCCACGAGCAGAGGCGCACGGTGCAGATGCACCTCTACCAGCTCGCCGGCCTTGTTCCGGCGCACCGTCTCCAGCAGCTCGCACTCCTGGTAGGCAGCGCCGTTCACCAGGGCCTCGTGCTCGCTCGCCAGCGCGTCGGGCACAATCAGGTCGCGCAGGCTGCCGCCGCTGGTCTCCTCGGCCGAGTAGCCGAACATGCGCGTAAACGCCGGATTGGTATAGAGAATGTGTTCGCCGTGCTCGATGGCCACGGCCTCAGGAAGGCTGGCCAGCACGTCTTCCATCAGTTGCCGCTTGGGGGCGCGCTCGCGCCCGGTGGGATGCGCAACTATCACCGCCTCGCGCAGCT
This sequence comes from Occallatibacter sp., assembly GCA_049677625.1. Lineage (GTDB taxonomy): Bacteria > Acidobacteriota > Terriglobia > Terriglobales > Acidobacteriaceae > Telmatobacter. The sequence continues at coordinate 3,239 of JBAUCP010000841.1, forward strand.
CCGCACTGGTAATGCTATATGTGCCTTCCACCGGCTGCAGCCGGCCGTTCTTGGCCGGCAGCGTGGCGTGAAAGGGACTGCCGCCGCGCGTGCCCTTGAGCAGCGTCTGCGGTTCGGCCGTGCCGGGGAAAAGCCCCCACAAGACCTCTTCCATAGGCCGGTCGACCCACTCCGCGTCAGCCGCGCCCAACATCTGCCGCGCCTCGGCATTGGCGAACACGATCATGCCGGCGCGCTCCAGAAAAACCAGAACCGGCAAAGCATCCAGTACACTCCGCTGGTTGGCGGAGCCTGCATTTTCCGGCAGGTTCAAGAGAATCTCCTCTGGGGAAAGGCTTGTTGCTTCTACGTCCGCGTGCTGTTGCCGCGGCTCTGATGCTGGGGGAAAAACCCGTGTTGCCATGAACACAATCGTATGTCGCGCAGGGGTTCTGGAGCCATCCCTAAAACTGGGTACCGGGTGCAACCTAAGTACTTGCAGCCTCTGCCGTTCACTGCAAATAAATGCACTTATGCCCGATTTGCCCAAATTTCAATGCGGAAAACGCGAACCGGTGCGAAAGCGCGCAGACCCTCCAGCGCCAATAGAGACAGTGGCTTGCGCGAGGCGGCACTGAGCCACGAGCTGAGAGAAACGGCCTCCCGCTCACGATGTTTTGTCTAAGGAATCTCCACCAGCTCCATCTGACCGTCGCGCCGGCGATGGAGCACAAACACGTCTCCCGAGGCGTTGCGGAAGATGAGCAGGTCGCGGTCGCGGAACTCCGCGTCCTTCACCGCCTCTTCGATCGTCATCGGCCTGATGGCGATGGCCTCGCCGTTCTTCACCACGTGGGGTTCCACAATGGCTGTGCTCGCCGGAAACGAGTGCACCGCAATCGAGGCCCGCGTTTTGACCGCAGCCCGCGGCTCCGCCTCGTCAATCATCGGCGCAATCCGCGCCTTGGGCCGCGCTACCGGCGGCGCAGTCATGATCTTCTCTTCCTTGGGCAGCCGGTTGCTCACCAGCTTGCGGTCGCGATAGCGCCGCGCCTGGTGCTCGGCATGCGACATGGCTTCGCGGAGCGCCGACTCGAGCGTGTCCGCCTTGCCCGTGGCTGCAATCTTCTGCAGCCGCGCCTGCACGGTTAGCTCCACGATCTGCACATGACGTTGCGCGCCGAAGGTGATGCTGGCATACGCGCCTTTGCCCAATATGCGCCCGATCCGTTCCATCCCCTCCTCGGCCTGCGTGCGCAGCGCTTTGGAGATCTTCACTTGCCTGGCGGTGAACTCTACTTCCATGGTCAGCCTCCGCTTCCTGCTGTTGTGTACCCTTGAAAGTTCCGAGCCAAACGACCGTCTGAAAAGCTTCGCGTTTTAAGATGCCGAACCGAAAATACGCAATTCGTGGAGCACAGTATATGCCAATCCGCACCCGCTGCAAATCCGCAACCCGTCAGCCGGAGCCCGGCGCGCTCCATTCCATCAACAGACGCACCAATTCAGGAATCTGCTCCGCTAACCCGCTAACTCGCGAATGTCCGCGCAGCGGACGCTAACTCGCTAACCCGCTGCCTCATCAAATCTCCCATCGCAGCAGCACCGTTCCCACCGTGAACCCCGCGCCCACGGCGGCCAGCAGCACCAGGTCGCCCTTCTTCAGCTTGCCCTGTTCCACCGCCGTCTCCATGGCCAGCGGAATCGTCCCCGCCGAGGTGTTGCCGTACTTCTCGATGTTGATGATCACCCGCTCCGGGTCCATGCCCAGCCGGTCGGCCGTCGCGGTAATGATGCGCTTGTTGGCCTGGTGCGGAATAAAGCAGCCCAGGTCGGCGCCGGTCACGCCGTTGCGCTCCAGCAGCTTGGCCGTAGCCTCAGCCATCTTGCGCACCGCGAACTTATACACCGCCGGCCCGTCCTGGTAGATGTAGTGCATCTTCTTGTCCACGGTCTCGTGCGTCGAGGGGTTAAGGCTGCCGCCGCCCTTCAGGTTCAGGCTCACGCCGCCCGCTCCGTCAATCTCGTTCACAGAGTCGATGAACCCGATCTCGCCTTCTTCAGCCGGCTCCAGCAACACTGCACCGCCGCCATCGCCAAACAGCACGCAGGTGGCGCGGTCTGTGTAATCGGTCATGCGCGTGTTGGCGTCCGCTCCGATCACCAGAACTTTCTTGTACGAGCCGCTCTCCACCATCTTCACGCCCGCCAGCAGCGCATAGACAAAGCCCGAGCATCCGCCCGAAACGTCAAAGCCCCACGCACCTTTGGCGCCGATCTTTTCCTGCACCAGGCACGCCGTGGAAGGAAACATCATGTCCGGCGTCACCGTGCCGACGATAATGACTTCAACCTCGCTGGCCTCGATTCCCCGCACCGCCAGGCATTTCTTTGCCGCTGCCGTGCAGATGTCGCTCACGCCCAGCCCTGCGGCCAGCTTGTGGCGCTCGCTAATTCCGGTGCGCTCCAGAATCCACTGGTCGCTGGTTTCCACCAATTTTTCGAGGTCTTGATTGGTAATCAGATCAGGCGGAACGTAGGTTCCGAGCGCCGTAATCTTTGCACGCCGGCCCGCCACGGGGCGAACGGTAAGGCTCAATGGACTTCTCCTTGCGGCACGAACTGCGGAGACCATCTCCGGCTCGCGGCTCAACAACACTATCTATACAACATCAACTGCGCTTCCACGTGAATTGGGCGCCCCCACCAACCCTGGGTGCCCCACCTTCGCCGCGCTCTTTGCGGCTAAGGTGGGAAAGCACGAACCCCAACGCAGCCCATCCTCGCCCAACCACAAACCCTGGGTGCCCCAGGTCTCGATTCTGAGACCTGGGAAAGCACGAACCAAAATCAACGGCAGGGTGGATTCCACAAACGCCCCGTGCCCCATCCTTGCGACTTCTTTCTGTCGCAAGGGTGGGAAAAGCACGATCCCAAAAAGTAAAAGCGCCCACGGCGCCCAAAAAAGTACCGGGTGACCTACTGCGCCCGTACTAGCCCGTTACCGTTGCTTCCTTCCGGACCTGGCGGGATTGGCGGGATTACGTCGCGTAGGACCCGGCACTGACTGATTTTATCACTCGCGGCTGCCGGATAAATTTCGAGCGCTCACGCTTGCGCGCGGTCGACTTCCACCCAGCCCCTTCGCTACCATATTGCTATGGCTTTTCCCATCAAAACCTGCGTCATTTGTCACGAAGAATTTGAGCTCAGGCCAGGCAAACCCGGCTTCGCCAATCGCTGCCCCAGTTGCAGCGAGCCGGAGTCAGAGGAACCGAAATCGAAGCCCGCACTGGACGCCGAGGCCCGCAAAATCGAAAGCGAAGCCAACGCCGAGCGCCGCCGCGTCATCCGCGACATGCTCTACCGCAAGGACAGCTAGCGGGGCTTCCCTTAGGGCCTGCCTTTATCCCGGTCGGTCTTGATCTCGGTCCAATCGAACTCTCCCAACTTAAGCTCCTGGGCGCGTGCACGGATGCCTTCTGCCACAACCCCGGGAACCGTGCACGCCCCCACATCGTAATGCGTCGCAAAGGGCTCAATCCGGCTAAGGAACAGCCTGGCCTCGGGCTCGAAGACCGCCGTCTCGTACTCCGGCCCGGCGAACCGCCGCACCGCCTGCAGCGAGTCAAAGAGGTTCTCCACCACGAACTCGACCTCCGCCTCGCCATCGAAACGCAAGACATACCCTCCCCGATAGCCC
>JBAUCP010000842.1:0-4199 GCA_049677625.1 Occallatibacter sp.
GACTATCGCTGCTCGCTCTGATGCTGGAGTCACTGTTGCGGGTCCAGGACTTCGAGAACTTCCAGTCTCTGCTCCCGCTCCTGCAACAGATGCCGTGGCCGAAACCGGCAAGCCCTCGCCCATCAAGCTGGGACTGACCAGCTACACCTTTCGCGAATTCACGCGCGCGCAACTGATCGCTTCCATGAAGCAGTTGAATCTCGTCGACCTCAACTGCAAGGACGCGAAGGATCATCTGTCCATGGACCCCACCGCCGAAGCCGCGGCCATGGCCGACTACGCCGCCAGCAACATCAAAGTCCACGCCGTGGGCACGGTCTATTTCCCCAAGGATGAAGACGACGACATCCGCTCGAAGTTCGAGTACGCCAAGCGCGCCGGCGTAAACGTGATTGTGGCCGGCGATCCTGCGCCAACCACGTTGCCGCGCATCGAGAAGTTCGTCAAGGAATACGACATTCGTCTCGCCATCCACAACCACGGCCCCGAGGACAAGATCTGGCACTCGCCCTATGACGTGCTGAACGTCGTCAAGGACATGGACCCGCGCATTGGCTGCTGCATCGACATCGGCCACGCCAGCCGCGCCGGCGCCAACGTGCCGCAAGCCGTCCGCGACGTGGGCCCGCGCCTCTTCAACATGCACACCAAGGATCTGACCGACTATACGAGCAGGGAGAGCCAGGTCGCCGTGGGCGAAGGCATCATTCCCTTCCGCGAAATCTTCCAGTCGCTCATCGCCATCGACTACAAGGGCTTCGTCGATCTCGAATACGAGATTCACGGCGACGACCCCATGCCCGGCGTAATCGAGAGCTTCGCCTTCATGCGCGGCGTGCTGCGCGGAATGGGCTACCTGACGAAGACGGCGAGTTAGGGAACCTCTGATTAAGTCAAAGGCCTGTTGCTTTGAAAGTGCACGGCTTCAGCCGTGCCGAAAACGCAGCACAAAATGAGTGCGGACTTTAGCCCCTGAGCAAATGCCGGGTGCCCCAGGCGGGGTCCCCACGGACAGGTCTTTAGTCCGTGGGGTGGAGCTCTCGATTCTGAGACCTGGGAGAGCACGAAATCCAATCAGCCAACCACGCAAAACTATAAGGCTGCGCCCAGCAGGGTCTTCAGCGCGTCCACATACTTCGCCAGCGCCTCGCGCCCCTTCGGCGTCATGCGATAGAGCGTCTGCGGTTTGCGCCCCACAAACCGCTTCTCCACCGCCACGTACCCTGCCTCTTCCAGCTTCAGCATTTGCACACTCAAGTTGCCGTCGGTGGCTCCCGCTTTCTTCCGCAGCCATGTGAAGTCGGCCTCATCCGAAGCGAGCAACAGCGAGAGCACGGCGAGACGCAGCTTGCCATGAATCACCGGGTCCAGTTCCGGCAAGCCCTCAGGCATTTTTGCTCACCCATCCACCGCCGTTGCGCCGCCCAAGCATCATTGTGTACAGGCCGAACAGGACCATGCCCAAACCCATCTCCAGGAACATGATCAGGTCCACCTCACCACGCGACCGGGCAAAGATCGCCGCGATCCCGCCTGCCCACCAGATGCCCGCCATCACGCCTTGCACACGCCAGCGCAAAATTGCGGCGCTGATCGCGTGCGCCATTCCGACGATGACCAGAAGCCCCGCTATGTACGAGTTTTGCCAGGTCAAATGCCGCGCCATCGCGCTGCCAACATAAATAGCCAGCGAGATGCCCATCATGCCCCACACCGCTTCCACATAGCGGCACCACGTGTTTTTACCCTGGTTAGGGTCGCGCCGAGTGATCGCCAGCCCGATCAGCGTCGCCACGGTGCCGGCTATGAGACAAATCGGCCAGGACCAAGCCCCGACCCAGTGCGAATCCGGCTCAAAAAATCGCCAACTCGAAGCCGCGAGGTCCACCACTCCCCACAAAAGAAAGATCCACCCGCAGCGCGCGGTAAACCGCCGCCCCTCGGCGACCATCGACGCCATCAACTCGATGCGCTGCACAATATCCTCGCGGCTGGCTCCGCCGCCTGTTCCAATATCCGTCACGTTCACTTTCCTCCATGAAATACTCTGTTTTATAAAGTTCTTTATGTCAAGAGAATTCTTGAAGATTCTTGGATATGAATCTGCGTAGCAAGGGTAGCGATGGGCGGCGGGAAATCCAAAGCAGGTCGGCGCAGCCGGCCCGTGGGGCGGATGGCCCACATATTGATTTACTTCAAATGCCGGGTGCCCCAGGCCGGGGTCCCCACGGACAGGTCTTTAGTCCGTGGGGTGGAGCTCTCGATTCTGAGACCTGGGAAAGCACGAACCTCCATCACCCGCTCTACTGTAGAATCGGAATCCCCGCGATCCGCTGCTGCCACTCCGCCGGCCCTGTGTTGTGCACGCTCGTCCCCTTCGCATCCACGGCCACTGTGACGGGCATATCCTGCACGTCGAACTCGTAGATGGCCTCCATACCCAGGTCTTCGAAGGCCATGAGACGCGAGCCGCGAATGGCCTTTGAAACCAGATACGCAGCGCCGCCCACAGCCATTAGATACACCGCGCCGAACTCGCGGATAGCGTCAATCGCAGCGGGCCCGCGCTCGGCCTTTCCCACCATGCCCAGCAATCCCGTTTCAGCGAGCATCTGCCGCGTGAACTTGTCCATGCGCGTGGCGGTGGTGGGGCCGGCCGGGCCCACGATCTCTTCGCGCACCGGATCCACGGGGCCAACGTAGTAGATGAAGCGGTCCTTGAAATCGACGGGCAGTTTTTCGCCCCGGTTGAGCATGTCGCTCATGCGTTTGTGCGCGGCGTCGCGGCCGGTGAGCAGCTTGCCGGTGAGCAGCAGCACTTCGCCGGGCTTCCACGTGGCAGCTTCGGCGCGGGTCACGGTGTCCAGGTTCACGCGGCGCGCGCCGGAGACGTCGTAAGTAAGCTTCGGCCAGTCCTCGAGACTCGGCGGATCGAGAAAAACCGGCCCGGAGCCGTCGAGCACGATGTGCGCGTGGCGCGTGGCCGCGCAGTTGGGAATCATGGCCACGGGCAGGTTGGCCGCGTGGGCCGGTGTGTCAAGCACCTTCACGTCGAGCACAGTGGTCAGCCCGCCCAGCCCCTGCGCGCCAATGCCCAGCCGGTTCACCTTGTCGTAGAGTTCAACGCGCAGCTTTTCCGCGGTGGTCTTCGCGCCGCGCGCGATCAGCTCCTGAATATCGATGGGGTCCATGAGCGCCGTCTTGGCCAGCAGCATGGCTTTTTCCGCCGTGCCTCCGATGCCGATGCCGAGCATCCCCGGCGGGCACCATCCGGCGCCCATGGTGGGCACAGTCTTGAGCACCCACTCGACCACCGAGTCCGACGGGTTGAGCATGGCAAACTTGCTCTTGGCCTCAGAGCCGCCGCCTTTAGCCGCAACCGTTACCTCAACCGTCGAGCCCTTCACCAGCTCAACGCTGACGCAGGCGGGCGTATTGTCCTTGGTATTCTTGCGCGCGCCCGCTGGATCGGCCAGCAAGGATGCGCGCAGCTTGTTGTCGGGATCGAGATACGCGCGGCGCACGCCTTCGTCAACCATCTGCTGCAAGTCCATCAGCTCCTCGCCGGGCGCAGCCTCAAAGCGCACATCCATGCCCACTTTGACGAAAGCATTCACGATGCCCGTGTCCTGGCAGATGGGCCTGTGGCCCTCGGCGCACATGCGGCTGTTAATGAGGATCTGCGCCATGGCGTCGCGCGCAGCCGGCGACTGCTCGCGCTCATAAGCCTTGGCGAGCGAGGTGATGTAATCCACGGGGTGGTAGTAGCTGATGTACTGCAGCGCGCCCGCAACGCTCGCAATCAAATCTTCCTGGCGGATAACGGTCATGGTGAAGCTCCCTCGAAGTTCAACACTCTAGGGTAATTGACGAAGCGGTTATTAATAAACGCTGTCATCCCGAGTGGAGGGAAGCGAATTGAAGCGGAGTTGAAGGATCAGTGGTTTGCGCCGTCTGCCCGAATCCAATGCTACTTGTTCGGGGTATCGGGCTCTCCGATCAACCAACAACGAACCTCAACAGTTCTCCCAGCGAAAGTACTGATGTGACTCTCGGGAACGCCACAATCCAGCAGGTTATTCTTGTAGGTCTTTCTTGCTGAAAATGTGTTGATTGTGACGTAGTAGTCTTTGTTTGCCAGTTGATTCCAATGTCGCTGCGAAATCCTGACATTGCCGAATTTTGCAACGTTATTTGCG
>JBAUCP010000843.1:0-5112 GCA_049677625.1 Occallatibacter sp.
GACCTACCTAGAGCTCTACATGATCCACAAAGACCCCAAAATGATGGACGCCATGAAAGCCCGCCTCGATGAAGAGATCGCCACGCCCGACCCCACCGATCCCAAAAAGCCGCTCTGGTGGTGGTGCGACGCGCTCTTCATGGCCCCGGCCGTCTACGCTGACATGGCCAGGATCACCGGCGACCAGAAGTACCTCGTCTTCATGGATCACGAGTGGGACATCACCACCAACCTGCTCTACGACAGCGACAAGCATCTCTACTTCCGCGACGCGTCCTATCTCGAAAAGAAGGAAAAGAACGGCGAGCCGCTCTTCTGGTCGCGCGGCAACGGCTGGGTGATGGGCGGCACGGTGCGCGTGCTCAAAGAGCTGCCCGCCGACTCGCCGCTGCGGCCCAAGTACATCGCGCTGCTCAAGGAGATGGCCGCCGAGACGCTCGCCATCCAGGGCAAAGACGGCCTCTGGCGTCCCGGCCTGCTCGACGCCGACAACTACCAGTTGCCTGAAATCTCCGGCAGCGCGTTCATCACCTACGCGCTCGCCTACGGCGTCAACGAAGGCATCCTCGACCGCGCCACCTACTGGCCCGCAGTAGAAAAAGCGTGGGCCGGCATGCTCACCCACGTCTACGCCGACGGCCGCCTCGGCTCCATTCAACCCGTAGGCGCCGCGCCCGGAGCCTTCAGCGAAACCACCAGCTACGTCTACGGCGTAGGCGCCTATCTCTTAGCCGGCAGCGAAATCTACCGCACCGCCAAGTAGCACGAACCCGCTCTCAACCCACCACAAATCCTGGGTGGCCCGCATCTCGCTTTTGAGATGTGGGAACCTCTACTCTTCGTTTTCCTAGCTTCCAGGTCTCAGAGGCGAGACCTGGGCCACCCGTCACTCCGATGAGCGCGGGATCGCCTATACTCGTGCCCATGAAATCCGCCAGCATTCTTGTGTCGTTGCTGTGCTCGCTCGTTCTGAGCTTTGGCGCTCTGCCCGCGCGCGGCCAGCGCGCGGCCATCGTGCCACCCATGCACACTGAGGGTCACCGGATCGTTGACTCCGCAGGTCATGCAGTGCGGCTCACGTCTGTGAACTGGTACGGATTCGATCAGAAGGAATTCGTGGTGGGTGGTCTCGACCACGCTCCGCTCGAAGCCATCATCGGGCAGATCCGGCAGATCGGCGTGAATTCCGTACGGCTGCCGTGGGCCAATGAAACGCTGGAGCATGATCCGGCGGTGCCTGATTACGCCGTCGCCGCAAATCCGCAATTCAGAGGCAAACATGCGATGGCAATCATGGATGCCGTCATTGCCGCATTGGCGCGCGCGCACATCATGGTTATCCTCGATAACCACATGAGCCGTGCGGACTGGTGCTGCGGTGAGACCGACGGCAACGGGCTCTGGTACAACCGCGAATACCCCGAGACGAAGTGGCTGGCAGACTGGCAAGCCATCGTGCGCCGTTACCGCAAGCAGCGCTGGGTAGTAGGGGCCGACCTGAGAAACGAGCTGCGAAGCGGTGCGGCCTGGGGCGGCCCGGATCCGAAACTCGACTGGCACGCCGCAGCCGAGCGCGGCGGCAAAGCCGTGCTCGCTGTGAACCCAAAGCTGCTCATCATGGTGGAAGGCCCGGAGTATTCAACCAACTTCACAGGTTTTCGCAAGCTGCCGGTGGCCTTGCCCGTCGCGCACAGGCTGGTCTACTCACCGCACGCTTACTACGTCGAGGGCCAGGACCTCTCGAATGTCGATGCGCTGAAGCAGGCCTACGAAGCGCGCGTCCTGTTTCTGCTCCACGCGGAGACCGGCGCCCCCATCTGGGTGGGCGAATTTGGCGCGTGCCAGACGCTCGACTGCGGCGCGAATTCCGAGTGGCTCAAAGTATTTGTCCGCCTGCTCAAAGAGAATCCTCTGATCTCGTGGAGTTATTGGCCACTCAATGGCACCCAATCCAGCGGGGCCGGGCGGAAATACGATGCGGTCGAGGACTACGGACTCTTGTCGACCGACTACCAGCACATCGCGGCGCCAAAGGTCGTGGAGCTTTTGCGCACTGTAGTGGATCAGCCTTAGGGCGTATCGGCCCAGCCCACGAACACCTGGCACGTGCAATCCAACCCCGGAATCGTTCAGATAAACTCGGAGCATCCCATGTTGACGCGCAATCTGTTCGCCGCTATTCTCTGCCTGATTCCCGCTTGCGCGGTCGCGCAGACCGACACTGGTCCTGCGCCCGATCTCGCGGCTATCCACAGGCTCATAGAACAGTACACCAGAGCAGTCGATACGGTTGATCTGAAGCTACTCACGCAAATTTGGTCGCACTCGCCCGAGGTTTCGTTTATCTATCCGCTGGGCGAGGAGCGGGGCTTTGACGCGATCGAGCAGCATGTCTTTCAGGACGTAATGGGCGGCATGTTTTCGGCTCGCGATCTTGAGGCACATGCGGTAGCGATCCATGTGAACGGCAACGCAGCGTGGTCGGAGTTCCACTGGGTTTTTCACGCGACGATGCGCAAAGACGGATCGGCAGTGACCACGCAGGGCGTCGAGACCCAGGTCTACCGCAAAGAGTCTGCGAATTGGCGCCTGGTTCATGTCCACTACTCGGAAGATCGCCAAACCGCCCCCTGACCGGAATCGCAGGTTCCGGGAAGTTAGATCCGGAAGTTACCCCGAGAATGGAGTTCTGTCCGGATTGGCGGCGATACAGCAGAAATGCTTCGAGTGGAGGAAAATCCGTTATCCAGAATCTGCTTGTTCTTAGGAAATAGACAATTTAGCGCAAGTCGCCGACCAGAAAGTAAATTGCCACTCCAGCGACTGCAAAACATAGAATCCGGCCTATAGGCTTCGGCAACGGAACGGTCTGAAATAGCGCCCGCGAGTAGATGTCTTTACCCGTGATGCCCCAATAGAGCGCGATTGCACCTATGAAAAAGACGACAACTGCATGAAGGTACTTGAACCCTGGCATGAATAAAAACTGTACAACAATCGACCGTGATCGACGTTCCGGGCGAGTGACCGGCAATCCGGAAGCAACCCCGAAGATGAAGTTTGTCCGGATAGTCGGCGATCCGTCCGGAGGCCGCATTCGCGGCCACTATTTGATGCGCTCCCACAGCAGCTTAAACGTCGCGTTCTTTCGCTCAATCACTCCTCCCTTCCCGTCCTCGCGGGGGATAAGGAGGAGGCGATCGTTGCCTTGAAATTCGAACCATCGGACATTATTGACGCCGCGCGAATTGGGCCGGCTTGCATCTTCCAGGTGGTGAGTGACAGTTTGCGCTTTCAAATCCAGCGTGTAGGTGCCGTAATACGCGATGTAATTGTCGAAGGCGGCCACCTTCTCTTCGCCAGTACCGCCGGTGGGTCCGTTCACAAAGCGCTTCCGAATACCCTTGACGTCGATTTGGACAGCCATCCAGCCGGACCGATCATAGGTGAGGATGCCTGTCGGGTGATCGAAAGCAAAGTGAAAAGTGGGGTCCGTGCCCTCGACCGAAACCAGTCGCCAAACTCCTACCAACTTTTGGGCTGCATTATCTTGTCGCGGTTCTGCGCAGAGCAAGGAAACGCATGAGAGGAGCAACATGAGAATGCGGGCTTTGTTCATAGACGCCGAGTATATCCCACCCCAAGTTCTCTTGTGGCCGGGTGCCCATCCTTCGGCGATGCGCGTCGTTTGCCACTGGATTTTCTCGAAACTATTTTCCTGAGACTGCTTTCGTGTTGACACTAAACCGGGTCTCGCCTAACATACTCCAAAGTCTCCCCCCTAGCAGGGTGCTGAAAAAGTAACTTCAATTCCACAGCATGATGGGTTAAGAAGGAATCATGCGCGGAATCGATCATCAGCAAGCGGATATGTTCAGCTATTTGTCGCCGGAACAGCGAGTGCGGAAGGACCATCCCCTGCGGGTAGTGCGTGCCATGACGGACGAGATTCTGGATTCGATGTCGCCGTTGTTCGACGCCATGTATGCCGAGTGCGGTCGGCCGTCGATTCCGCCGGAGAAGCTTTTGCGGGCACAGTTGCTGCAAATGCTCTATTCGGTGCGTAGCGAGCGGCTTCTGATGGAGGAGGTCGACTACAGCATTTTGTACCGCTGGTTTGTGGGGTTGAACCTGGACGAGGCAGTATGGGATGCGACCACCTTTACCAAGAACCGCGACCGCTTGCTGGAGGGGTCGGTGGCCAGGGAGTTTCTGGCGCAGGTAGTGGAGCGGGCACGGGAAGCGGGTCTGGTTTCCGACGAACACTTTACAGTGGACGGCACGCTGCTGGAAGCCTGGGCGAGTCTGAAGAGTTTTCAGGCAAAGGAACAGAAGACGGCCACACCGCCGGATGATCCGGGTAACCCGACGGTGGATTTTCACGGCCAGAAGCGCTCGAATGAGACCCATGAGTCGAAGACCGATCCGGACGCGAAGTTGGCGCGTAAGGGGCCGGGCAAGGAGGCCAAGTTGAGCTACAGCGGCAATCTGCAGGTGGAGAATCGCTACGGGCTGATCGTGAACGCGGAGTTGCTGGAAGCCAACGGCCGCGCCGAGCGCGATGCGGCGCTGCTGATGCTGGAGCAGGTTCCGGGCGACGGGCGCATCACGGTAGGCGGCGACAAGGGCTTTGACACGGCGGAGTTCGTAGCCGAGTGCAGGCAGATGAAGGTGACGCCGCACGTGGCGCAGAATACCGGCAGGCCGGGTGGCAGCGCCATCGACGCGCGCACTACGCGGCACTCCGCTTACGCCGTCAGTCAGAAGAAGCGCAAGCGCATCGAAGAGTGCTTCGGCTGGCTGAAGGACATCGCTCTGCTGCGCAAGCTGAAACATCGCGGACTGTTCAAGGTGGCGTGGATCTTTACCTTCGCGGCAGCGGCTTACAATCTGGTGCGGATGCGAAAGCTGATTCCGATTCCAGCCGCTGTCTGATGGGGTCGTAGTGTCTCTGCGGGCCGCAAAAACGGCTCGCAAAGTACAAGATTCCACCGTAACCAAGCGTGAAAATCAAGTGAAAATCAACCGAAAACGGGCTACCACCAGCAAACAACTTACTTTTTCAGCAGCCTGCTAGACGATTTGGGAGGCAACGTTCTCCAGGAAGTACCG
>JBAUCP010000844.1:0-2647 GCA_049677625.1 Occallatibacter sp.
AGCGTGAGCCGCGCGCGATGCGCTAGTCGCGGAAACCCGCGCTGACAGCGACGCGCTTGCGGCCCTGGGCGCGGCGGCGGCTGAGCACGGCTGCGCCCGCCTTGGTCTTCATGCGCGCGCGGAAGCCATGGGTCTTTACGCGGCTGCGGCGGTTGGGTTGAAATGTGCGCTTCGGCATTGGATTGCGCTCCTGTTTCTCTCAAGAAAATCTAGGCTTTGACAGCATTTGTAAGTATACCTCAGGATGAACTTCGAATCCAGTGCGCCGGGCGCCGCGCCGGGGAATGCGTGGCGAGAAATCCCATCTTGCGGTGCCGCGCATCCTAGGTTTAGGTGACGCCGCGGCACATGTTTTGCGAGTATAGAAAAGCGGCGATTGTGCAGCGTCCAACAGTGACTCTGGTAACCTCGGTGGCAAGATTCACCATCCTTGGTGCAACTCATCGAACCGAAAAAAACTTATGTGAAAGAGACGTTGCAACGACCGTCAGATGTGCTACTATCGGGACCGTTCAAGAAAGTTTCACACACCGTCTTTCGGGATGGTATTTGCCCACGCCCCAGGATTCGGTCTTCAGGGGCAGACCAGCGGAACACAGGTAACCGGCTAATCGGGTAATGGGACGGAGAGCCTCAGGCTTTGCGCCGTGAGAGAGCCGTTGTCCAAAACCCGCATAAAACAGTCCGGCGCCCGCAGGGGCGGCACGGGCAAGGATTTGTACGATGGCATTTGCAGCTTCGCCAGCTTCGGCGCTCAATCCCTGGCTCCAGATACTCGCAGCTCTGGAGAAGAAAGTTATCCGGCAGTCCTTCGAGACCTGGCTTAAACCCACACGTTATAGTCACGCGGCAGGCCGAACGCTCTATGTGCGCGTGCCTTCGCCTGAGTTCCAGCACATCGGCGAGAAATACAGCGACCTGATTCAGGAAGCGATCGATTCGCAGTCGCTCGAGTTCGACGACGTGAGCTTCGTGACGGTGGAAGAAGATCCGTCGATTCCGCCGCAGCGCAGGGACGGCGGTTTTGGCCCGGTTCCCTCGCATGCGCCCACTGCGCCTCCGCCGCCCGCTCCGGCGCGCGCGCCGGAACAGGGGCGCTTCGACTGGTCGACCGCGGCGCAGCTCAACGTGCGCTACACCTTTGACGCATTCGTGATCGGCAACGGCAACCAGTTTGCGCGCGCGGCCGCGCTGGCCGTGGCGGAGAGGCCGTCGCGGGCCTACAATCCGCTCTTTCTGTATGGCGGCGTGGGGATGGGCAAAACCCACCTGATGCACGCCATCGGCCACGAGGTGAAGCGGCGGCAGCCGGTGGCAAGCATCTGCTACGTCTCGGCGGAGAAGTTCACCAACGAGATGATCAACTCCATCCGCAACGACCGCATGACCAGCTTTCGCGATCGCTTCCGCACCGTGGATGTGCTGCTCATCGACGACATCCAGTTCATCTCGCAGAAAGAGCGCACGCAGGAGGAGTTCTTCCACACCTTCAACGCGCTCCACGAGAGCATGAAGCAGGTGGTGATCGCCTCGGACCGCCCGCCCAAGGAGCTGACGGAGATTGAAGAGCGGCTGCGCTCGCGGTTCGAGTGGGGCCTGATCGCCGACATTCAGCCGCCCGATCTCGAAACCAAGGTCGCCATTCTGCAGAAGAAGGCAGAGAACGAGCAGGTGACGCTGCCCACCGATGTGGCGTTGTTCATCGCCTCGAACGTGCGCACCAATGTGCGCGAGCTGGAAGGCGCCATGACGCGGCTCGTGGCCTGGTGCCAGTTGAATCGCATGGAGATCACGCTGGCCGCTGCGCAGCAGTGCCTGAAGCAGTTCATCGACTTGCAGGTGCGCAAGGTCACCATCGAGGCCATTCAGCGCGCCGTGGCTGAGCAGTTCGGCATGCGGGTGAGCGACCTGAAGCAGAAGAACAACTCGCGCAACGTGGTGGTGCCGCGCCAGATTGCCATGTACCTGGCCAAGCAGATGACCGAAGCAAGTTTGCCGGAGATCGGCCGCCAGTTTGGCAACAAGCACCACACCACGGTGATGCACTCGATCGGCAAGATCGACGAGCAGCGCCGCACCGACAAGGACCTGCACCGGACGCTGAACAAGCTGCAGGATGTGCTGAACGCGTAAGGCAGCGAGTTAGCAAGTTAGCAGGTCAGCGGAAAAGACAAAGCCCACGGTGCGGATTGCATCGTGGGCCTTGTCTTTTTGTGCATTGAATGATTTCAGGATTGCGTTTCGTGGACGATCAGATCGCCGGCCAGCGTGAAATTGACGACCGATTCGGCAGGTATCTCGATGTCGCGGTTGCCGGTGGCGCCGGCCGCGGCAGTTCCAGCGCCGCCGCCCACCAGTCCGCCCACGACCAGACCCACGCCGCCCGTAGCCACGCCGCCCACAAGCATACCCAATCCCGATCCGCCGGCGATCATGCCTGCAGATCGCCGGCCCTTGCCCTTTTTGGTGCGCTCAAGGTTCGATGTGTCAACCCGATACATGGTTCCGTTCAGTGTGATTGAGGTCAATCGCAGCTCGAGCACCGACCTGCCTTTGAAGTGGCCGCGGCGATGCGACTCGACCACCACCCCGCCTACCTGCGCACCTTTGGGAATAATGGCCATACCGTCGCTGGCCTGAATCGGCG
>JBAUCP010000845.1:0-2905 GCA_049677625.1 Occallatibacter sp.
CCTGTTGATGGAGTGGAGATGCGACCCGGGCAGGGGTGGTTTTGAGTTCTGTTTCGATAGCTTTTTTTACACGGTGTCAGCCATCCTTGGGGTGCTAGGAGCCCTTGGCATCGCGTTCGGACGTCACATGATCCGGGAAGCTCGCGAACTGCGCGAATTCAATAAAGCTATGGAACTGGGCAATCGGTCAAAGGAAGATTGAGTAATCGCGCGGAACCACCGAGGGGTCGGAAATCCGGACTTTACCCCATTTCTGGTTCTGTCCGGAGTGCCGGTCACTCGCCCGAACAACTAGTGAGCCTCGCGAAATCGTGAGAGAGACGCTGAAGATTTCTAATCAGTTGATGTCGCTCTCTGTCCAGATATGGAATGTCCCGAACACAAGGTCTGTCGGTTGCCTCTGTGCAGTGGAGCGCATGGTGATCAGTTCTTCGGGGTAGTCCGGTTCCTCCATACGCTTTTCGATTGGCTGCGCCCGGTCCAGTTCCAAGAGAATGCAATCAAGTGTGGGCACTATCCGCTTGACCCGCTCTATGAACTCAGATTCAGAACTGACGCGAGCAACTACGTTCACGTAGGCCCCTTTGCCGTCGTCTCCGAATCGCCTGAATTGCTTGCATTTCGGATCAGCTACGAGGCAGGCTATACCTGTCCATATCTGCATCTCAGAATTCTCTCAATCACTCAATCCATATTGTAAGGAACTGGTTGTGTCTGTGTGGTCGGCAATCCGGAAGTTACTGGCATTTGGATTGGTCCTCAAGAAGTCGGCTTCTCGAACGTTTCCGAGTCTTCGGCGCAGTTTTGGCTGTATTATCGGCATTCCGGAAACAAGACGAAAAAGGGGTCGTTCGCTGGCGACCCTCAGAGACAGACAGCGCAACCGCGTTAGTCGATAAAGTAGCCGATGTCGGTAAGGACTCTCTCACTCAATTCCACACCCAGCAACCGCGCACCGAATGGGGTGCGGAGGTTCTCTTCAAAACGCTGGAGGATGAAATCAGGCAGATCGGTCTGCCGGCGAAGCAATCGCAGCAGCGCCGCGCTGTCAGTTGGGCACTCGTAGTCTCCGGGCAATCCGCATGCCGGGCGGATGGTCAGAGAAAGCGGGATCGTTCCGATGTTCGATCCGGAGCGATCAGACGGCCGGGTGCTGAGATTGACTCGCATAGGTGAATCCTGAACCCTGCCTGCACATCTCTCAATGCCACCGAGGGGTGATCCGAAGCATACCAAATAGGGACACCCACACGCCGGCGCTTGATTGCGCATCCCGCATCAGTCACCTGCTATC
Organism: Occallatibacter sp.; assembly: GCA_049677625.1. Classification (GTDB taxonomy): domain Bacteria; phylum Acidobacteriota; class Terriglobia; order Terriglobales; family Acidobacteriaceae; genus Telmatobacter. The sequence continues at coordinate 1,295 of JBAUCP010000845.1, forward strand.
CGGTGACGCAGCGGCGCCGGAACCGGCATCGGTCATGCGACCTCCCGGTGGTGGTAAACTTCGGGCGGCTCGATGCTGCGAGGAGATTCAAGGATGAAACGGCGGGAATTTGTTAAGACTGTGACGGCTGCGGGGGCGGGGCTGCTGCTGCCGGGGCTTCGATTGCATGCGGAGGATGTGACGCCGAATGCGGATGTGAAGCGGGTGCTGGTGATGTTCAAGTGCCATTTTGACGTAGGGTTCATCGACACGCAATACAACGTGGTGCATAAACGATACTTCGAGAAATACTTTCCGCAGGCCATCGAGATTGCGCGCGAGGCCAACGCGGGCGGCAAACGGCGCTACGTGTGGACGACCGGATCGTGGCTCGTCTTTGAGTATCTTGATCAGGCTTCAGCGGCGAATAAGAAGGCGATGGAGGACGCGATCGAGCGCGGAGACATCGCATGGCATGGGCTGCCGTTCACCTGGCAGACGGAGATGCTCTCGCCGTCGATGATCGAGGGCAGCCTGGCGATGGCGCGTTCGCTTGACCTGCGGTTTGGAAAGGTGACGACAGGCGCGAAGATGACCGACGTGCCCGGACACACACGCGGCATGATTGCGCCTCTGGCCAAGGGCGGAATCAAGTTTCTGGAGATCGGTGTGAACGGCGGCTCGACGCCGGCGGAGCTGCCGCCGATCTTTTTATGGAAGGACCCCTCGGGGGCGAGCCTGGCGATGATGTATCACCACGAGTACGGCGGCGTGGCGGTGGTTCCGGGGTCTGATCTGGCGCTGGTGACCGAGGTGCGCGGCGATAACAGCGGGCCGCACACGGCAGATGAGATTGCGAAGATTCATGCGGAGCTGGCCGCGCAGTTTCCGAATGCGGAGATTCGTGCTGCGAACCTTTCCGAGATGGCGAACGCGCTGGACCCGTATCGCGACAAGTTGCCGGTGGTGATCGAAGAGATTGGCGATACCTGGATTCATGGGTGCGCGAGCGATCCCTTGAAAGTGGCACGGTATCGCGCCATCTCGCGCCTGCGCGAGGAGTGGATTGCGCAGGGGAAGCTGCGCATCGGCGATGAGACCGATCTCGAGTTGCTGCGCCACGTGCTGCTCGAGGCCGAGCACACCTGGGGCACGGACACGAAGACGTGGCTGGACTTCGACAACTACGAGCCGGCAGATCTGGCGAAGATGCTGGACACCAAAAATTACAAAGTCGTGGAGTTCAGTTGGATCGAGAAGCGGCAGGACTTGCTGGACGGCGTGGCGACCCTGCCCGAGGCGCTGCGCGAAGAGGCGCAGCTTGCGGTCTATGGAGTGTCGCCGGTGTGGCCGGTTAAGTCTCCCAAGGCGATTGCGGTTGAGCCGGGAAAGACGATTGAAACGGCTCATTTCACGCTCAAAATCGATGCGAAGACCGGAGCGATTGTGTGGCTGTGGAGCAAGGCGACGAGGCGCCAGTGGGCCGGCGAAAACAATCCGATTGCGCTTTTCACTTACCAGACGCTCTCGCCGCAGGACTACCAACTGTTCATGGGCAGCTATCTCACGACGAAGGCGGATTGGGCGCAAAAGGACTTCGGCAAACCGAATATCGAAAGGTTTGGCGCGCGC
>JBAUCP010000846.1:0-9222 GCA_049677625.1 Occallatibacter sp.
CCGCTTCATCCCCAACGATGTGTATCTGAACGCCAGCAACGAAGACCCTAGTTCTGCAGGGCCGAGCCTGCTGCTGATTACCGGCCCCAATATGGGCGGCAAAAGCACCTACCTGCGGCAGACCGCCATGCTGGTGCTGATGGCGCAGATGGGCAGCTTTGTGCCGGCGGAGAGCATGCGCTTCGGCCTCGTGGACCGCATTTACACGCGCATCGGCGCCAGCGACAACGTGGCGCGCGGGCGGTCTACCTTCATGGTGGAGATGACGGAGACGGCGACCATCCTGAACACGGCGACCAGGCGCTCGCTGGTTCTGCTTGATGAGATGGGCCGTGGCACAGCCACCTTTGACGGACTCTCGCTAGCCTGGGCCACGGTCGAGTATCTTCATGCGGAGGCCGGCGCGCGCACGCTCTTTGCAACCCACTATCACGAGTTGACCATGCTCGCGGAGAAGCTGCCGCGGGTGCGCAACCTGCGCGTGGGCGTAAAAGAAACGGCGGGCGGCATCGTGTTTCTGCACCACATTGAGCCGGGCGCGGCGAGCAAGAGCTACGGAATTGAAGTGGCCAAGCTGGCCGGGCTTCCGGCAGCGGTGATCGAGCGCGCGCGGCGCGTGCTCAAGCAGCATGAAAAGCAGGAGCGATCGACTACGGCCAGCGTCCAGGATCAGGCAGCCGCGGAGCCGCTGCAGTTGACCATCTTTACGCCGCTCTCGCAGCGGATCGTGGACCGGATCGAGGCCACGGATGTGAACTCGCTAACGCCGCTGCAGGCGCTGAACCTGCTCGAAGAGCTGCAACAGGAGTTGAAAAAAGGCCGGGACTAAGGGACTAGGGACGTAGGGACTGATGACGACGAATTTGCGGCATGCGGCGGGTGAGTTGCTGGTGGTGGGGCTTGCGGGCACGGAGCTCACCGGGCTGGAGCGCGCCTGGCTCCGGCTGGTGCGCCCCGGCGGCGTGATTCTCTTCAAACGCAACATTGCGGACGCGGCACAGACCCGCGCGCTGCTGGATGAAGCGACTGGACTGGGCGCGCCGCACTCTGTGCGCTGTGTGGATGTGGAGGGCGGAACGGTGAACCGCCTGCGCGACGCGCTGGCTCCGCTGCCCTCAGCGCAGGCGGTGGGCGCGGCGATGCGGAGCCTGCGCAAGCCGGCGTTGGCAGTCCAGTTCGGCGAGCTGATTGCGCGCGCGGTGAAGGCCTTCGGCTTCAACACCACGCTGGCGCCGGTGGTGGACCTCGCACTGCCTGAGGCGGCCGAGGTGCTGGGCTCGCGCCCGCCGGGAGCGAACGCCGCAGAGGTGATCGAGTTTGCGCGCGCATTCCTGCAGGGGCTCGCAGCGCGCGGATTGGTGGGCTGCGGCAAGCACTTTCCCGGTCTGGGCGGCGCTACGGGCGACACTCACTTTGTCACGCCGGAGATCGAGCGCACCTGGCAGCAGATATGGAATGAAGACCTGGCGCCCTATCGTGAGCTTCACGCGGCCATGCCCATGATCATGATGAATCATGCGGCGTATCCAGCCACGCCCGGCAGACGCCGGCCTGCGAGCGCGTCGGATTTCTGGATCACGAAGGTATTGCGCAAACGGATCGGCTATCGCGGCATCATTCTCTCGGACGATCTGGAGATGGGCGGCATTCTCAAATTTCTTCCCGTGGATGAAGCGGCCATCGCCGCCGTTCGCGCGGGCAGCGACTTGCTTGAAATCTGCCACAGCGCGGAGCTGATCCTGCGCAGCTATGAGGCGCTGATTGCCGAAGCCGAGCGATCGGCGGCGTTCCGCAAGCTGCTGCTGGAGCGCGCGAGCAGCACGGCGCGCCAGCGGGCGCGTCTCTATGCGAAACCTACGCCGCGCGCATTGACCGCGAAGCAACTCGATGCGCTGCGTGCGCAGATCCTCAAGTTTCGTGACCGGGTTGCGGCCAGCGAAGCTGCTGCAATCGATCCCAGGGCCGCGGCGCCGGCGGAGATCTCATGAAAGCGCGCGCCATGATCGTGGCCGGCATCATGAGCGGCACGTCGGCGGACGGCATCGATGTAGCGGTGGTGCGAATTGCGCCGGGAAAGCTGCGCCCACGCGTTACATTGCTCGCGCATGAGGGATTTCCCTATCCCGCCGCACTGCGCCGCGCGGTGCTGGCGGCCATGAACGCCGCTTCCACTTCGACGGCTGAGCTTGCGCGGTTGAACTGGCGGCTCGGCCTCGCCTACGCTGACGCCATGGAAGAGACTGCGAAGCGGCACAAGATCAAGCTCGGCCTGGTCGGCTGCCATGGGCAGACTCTTTATCACCAGCCGCGCGCAGAGGCGTATGCGGGGCGCAAATTCGCCTGCACGTGGCAGGCGGGCGAGGCGCAGGTGATTGCCGCGCGCATGTGCGTGCCTGTAGTGTCGAATTTTCGTCCGCTGGATATGTTTGCAGGCGGCCAGGGCGCGCCGTTAGTTCCGCTGCTCGATTATGTACTCTTCGCGCATGCAAAACGTGGGCGCGTTCTGCAGAACATCGGCGGCATTGCCAATTTGACGGCCATCCCCGCCGGAGCCGCCCCTGATGCGGTCATCGCCTTCGACACCGGGCCCGGCAACATGGTGATCGACTGGCTCGCGCAGGAGCTGTTTAGCAAGTCATTCGACAAAAATGGCGCACTGGCCGCGCGTGGTTCCGTGATCGAGCCGGTGCTGGTCTCGGCTCTCGCAAATCCGTACTTCCGATTGAAGCCGCCGCGCACCGCGGGACGCGAGCAGTTTGGGCGTGAATACGCGGCAGATTTTCTCAAGTCGTGCCGAAGCCACAGCTCCAGAAGCGAAGACGCAATGGCGACCGCCACGGCGCTCACGGCGGAGTCGATTGCGCGCAGTTACCGGCGATATGTGTTGCCGAAGATGAACAAGCACGCTGTCGATACCATCGTCTCCGGCGGCGGTGCGCGCAACCGTACGCTGATGGCGATGCTGCGTGAGCGTCTGGAACCGATGGGCTGCACGGTGCAGGCGAGCGAGGAGTTCGGATTGCCCGCCGAGGCCAAGGAGGCGGCGGCCTTCGCGCTGCTCGCGTGGCATACGTGGCACAGACAGCCGGGGAATGTGCCGGCAGCTACGGGGGCCACGCGCCCCGTAGTGCTGGGACAGGTGATGTATGGGTAGTTTGAATGGCCCGGCCGCGTGGAGGTTTGTGGTCTCCCACCCTTTCGCCAGAATGAAGGCGAAAGGAGGGGGCACGGAGGGTTTTGCATGGGCCAGCTTCCCTTCTTTCCGCATGTTGAGGACTGCGTTTTCCCAGGTCTCAAAAGCGAGACCTGGGGCACCCACAGGGTTGTCGATGCTGGCGATGTGTCTGCTGCTTGCCGGTTGCGGATCACCGCATCGCGACGCGCAAACGGTGGTGTTTCTGCTGCAAAGCAGCCCGACGAATCTTGATCCGCGCGTAGGTACTGACGAGCCCTCCGAGCATATCGATGAGCTGCTGTTCGATGGGCTGGTCTCGCTGGATGCGAGTTTCCACTTTCAGCCGGCGTTGGCCTCAAGCTGGGACGAGCCGGATGCGCGCACGCTCATTTTTCATCTGCGCGACGGAGTGAAATTTGCTGACGGCCAGCCGCTCACTGCGCGCGATGTGGTGTGGACCATGGATTCGATGCACAATGGCGCGGTGATCTCGCCCAAGGCGGCGTCGTATGCGTCGATTGATTCCGTTGAAGCGCGCGACGCGCATACGGTCGTCTTTCATTTAAAGCACCCGGACAATTTCCTGCTCACCAATCTCTCCACCGGCGCCATCGGCATTGTGCCCGCGGGCAGCGGGCGCGCTTTCTGGCGGCATCCGGTGGGCACGGGACCATTCCGCTTTGTGAGCCAGCGCATAGACCAGGACGTGGTGATCGAACGGAATCCATTGAGCTGGTCAGTCGAGCCGAAGATCGAGCGGGTGCGGTTTGCCGTGGTTCCGGATGCGATCACCATGTCGCTCGAACTGGAAAAAGGCACAGCCGATGTAGAGATCGATTCCCTGCCCATGGATACGCTTCCGGTACTGGCAAAGCGTAACGATCTTGCGGTGGAGGACGCAACCGGTACGGAGGTCCAATATCTCGCCTTCAATATGCGCGATCCGATTCTTCGCGATGTGCGCGTGCGTCAAGCAATTGCTTTCGCCATTGACCGCGAGCTGATGATTCGCACCTTGCTGTGCGGGCGCGCGACGACTGCGCAGAGCCTGTTGCCATCAAATCATTGGGCGTGGAGCGGCGATGTTGCGCACTACAATTACGATCCGACGCGTGCGGAGCAGTTGCTGGACGAGGCTGGATACCGGCGCGGCGCGAACGGCGTTCGCTTCCACTTGATGCTAAAGACCAGCACCGACGAGAGCACGCGGCTGATGGCCGCTGCGATGCAGCAAGAACTGGCGCAGGTGGGTATTGCGCTCGATCTGCGCAGCAACGAGTTTGCCACCTTTTATTCTGATGTGATCCGAGGTGCATTTCAGTTGTATTCGTTGAAGTGGGTGGGCATTAAAGGACCGGACATCTATAGCTACGCGTTTTCGAGCGCGGACTTGCCGCCGAATGGCGCGAATCGTGTCCACTATCTGAATGCGCGGCTCGATGCGCTGCTCGATGACGCGGCAGCCGACAGCAGCACCGATCGCCGCCGCGCGGATTACGCCGAGGTGCAGCAGATTCTGTCGCGCGACCTGCCGGCCTTCAATCTCTGGTATCTCGACACGGTGGTGGTGCACAGCACACGGTTAACCGATGTGATTCCCTCGCCAACGGGAAGATACACGTTCCTGGAGACGGCTGAATTGAAGCCATAGGCCGATGGCATGCAGCTTCGGTGAACGATTGTGCTTTGAAACCTTCAGGTTGTCTTAATTTTCCCTGCGCCGTTGCGGTTGTAGATATTACGTGGAGAAGTCCGTGAAAGCCGATGATAAATAGATAGTTATCAACTTGTTATCTCTATCGTTTCCTGGCCTCCATCTTTTCCTGTCGCGCACCCGGCCACTTTTTCAACCTTTTCCCGTACTGCTTCGTCTACCGGAGTAGAGACTACGTATTCATGCCGGGGGCGACTTCAGGCCAGGCCTCGGGGAAAAGGGTTTATGACCAGCAAGAAGATAACTGCGGCGCTCGCTAGAAGGACGATGGGATTCGTTCTGGCGCTGCTACTCGCCGCTCCGTTTGTGCACGCGCAGGCCGCGTCGCGGCTTCTGGGCACCATCACGACCATCGGCGGCGACATTTTGACGGTCAAGCCGGCGCAGGGAGACGCGCAGCAGGTCGAGGTTCCAACCACAGCGCAGCTCAAACGCATTGAGCCGGGACAGACCAATCTGAGCGCGGCCGTGGCGATGCAGTTCAGCGAGCTGGCCGTGGGAGACCGGGTGCTGGTCAATCTCGATCCCAACGCGACCGGCTCCACGCCGCAGGCGCTGCGCGTGATTGCCATCAAGGCGGAGGACGTAGCCAAGAAACAGCAGGATGAGACTGAGGCCTGGCAACACGGCGTGGGCGGACTGGTGAAGAGCGTGGATACGGCCGGCGGCGTGATCGCGGTGACCACCGGAGCCGGGGCCACGCTCAAGACCATCACGGTGCGGACGACGCCCACTACGGTACTGGAGCGGTATGCGCCGGCCTCAGTGAGCTTTACCGATGCCACGCCCGCGCCCATCACCGCGATTCAACCCGGCGACCAATTGCGTGCGCGCGGAACCAGGAATGCCGATGGAACCGAGATCGCGGCTGACGCCGTGGTCTCAGGCGGCTTCCGCAACATCTCGGGAACGATTGTTTCGATCGATACCGCAGGCTCATCGCTGGTGGTCAAGGATCTGGTTTCCAAGAAACCGGTGACGGTGCACATCACTCCGCAGGTGCAGATGCGCAGGCTGCCCGATCGCATGGCGCAGATGATCGCGGCGCGGCTGAAGGGCATGGCAGCGGGAACAAACGGCGGACGCGCGCAGGGCGACAGCGCCGCCAATGCGGGACAAGGACAAGGTCCCGGAGCGGGAGCGCAGCGCGGCGGCGGAGATATGCAGCAGGTTTTAAGCCGCGCTCCAGCGATTCAACTTTCCGATTTGCAGAAGGGTGAAGCAGTGATGCTGGTTTCAACGCAGGGTGCTTCGGAGGTGACGGCGATTACGCTGCTGGCTGGCGTTGAGCCGCTGCTTGAGGCTCCGGCCAGCCAGGATCTGCTCTCGAACTGGAGCATGAACTCGAGCGCACCCGAAGAAGCCGCCCAGTAGAGCAGTATTCCGGTTCGCGTGCTGTTTACGGCCTCGTGCAGTGTGCCCTTTTCTTGAGGAAAAAGGCACTGGGATGCCCTGGCTTCGCCCTACAGTAACCGGAAAACTACTGTAGGCGCACAAACGATCTTGTTTTTTTGAGAATTGAGGAAGACTTGTATTCACGATTGCATTGCTTCATACATTTTGTTTTAGCTTTGGCCATAGGCTTCGCGTTGACGGTGTCTGCGTGGAGCCAGAGCACGGCTGCGACTGCAACCGCGCAGACTTCCAGCGCTGACGGAACGCATGCGGCGGCCACGGCCACGCTGCGCGGACACATTACCGATCCCAGCGGCGCGCTAATTCCCGGCGCGCAGGTCACCGTGACCACAGCCGCCGGGGCGCAGGCAGGCAGCACGACAGCGGACGCGGCCGGCGGCTACCAGGTGCGCGGACTGGCAGCGGGAAGCTACGTGGTACAGGCCAGCTATCAGGGCTTCGCTCCGTTTGTCTCTTCTCCCATTGCGCTGGCTGCGGGGCAGACCAAGAATGTTGACATCAAGATGGCGATTGAGGCCGCCGAGCAGCAGGTGGTGGTGAGCGACGAAGGTGCGCCGCAGGTGAGCGTGGAAGCCGGCGAAAATTCGAACTCGATCATCCTCAAGGACAAGGACCTCGATGCGCTTTCCGACGATCCCGACGAGCTTTCGAATGAACTGACCGCGCTTGCGGGCCCCTCGGCCGGGCCGAACGGCGGACAGATTTATATTGACGGCTTCACCGGCGGACAACTGCCGCCCAAGTCCGCGATCCGTGAGATTCGCATCAATCAGAATCCGTTTTCAGCCGAGTTCGACCGGCTTGGCTACGGGCGCATCGAGATCCTCACCAAGCCCGGAACCGACGTGCTGCACGGCCGCTTCTTCGGCATGGGCAACGACAGCGCGTTCAATACCGGTAATCCGTTTACGAAGACCATTCCGCCGTATCACAGCATCATGTTAAACGGAACACTGAGCGGCGCGCTCTCAAAGAAGGCCTCGTTTTTCTTCAGCGTGGAACAGCTCAACAATCAGGACGCGAGCATCTACACGGCCAGCACCGCGGTGCTTGATCCGACCACCAACACGTATATTCCCGGCACCATCTCGGGCGGATTGTTTACGCCCGCTACGCACACTGAGGTTTCGCCGCGGCTCGACTTCCAGATCGGACAAAAGAATACGCTCACCCTGCGCTACCAGTTCTTCCGCAACAACGAAAGCGGGTCAATCGGAAACAATTCTCTTCCCACCCAGAACGCAACGTCGAACACGATCGAGCACACTGTGCAGGTGAGCGATTCGCAGGTCATCAGCGACCGCGTTGTGAACGAGACGCGGTTTGAATACCGGCGAGGCATAAGTTCGTCGACGCCGGTGAGCACGGCGCCGACCTATGGCGCGGCAGGCTACTTCTCCGCAGGCGGCAGCGGGGCGCAATCTTCAACCGGCCACTCCGACCATCTTGAGTTGCAGAACATCACGACCATGACGGCGGGCAAACACGCCATCAAGTTTGGCACGTGGCTGCGCGACAACCGCCAGGCTACTTCGACCGATGGAAACTTCAATGGCAGTTTCAGTTTTCCCTCCGTACAGGCGTATATCGACACGCTCAACGGAATGGCGAGCGGTTTGACGGTTGCCGAGATCGCCACTGCCTGCACCGACTCAAGCGGCTGCACGCCGAACAAGCTCAACTACACCGCCGGGCCGGAGGCCTTCAGAGGCAACGTGTTCGATGCCGCGCTGTTCTTCCAGGACGACTGGAAGTTCAATCCCAACCTCACGCTCTCCGGCGGGTTGCGCTGGGAGACGCAGAACCACACCGCGGACCACGACGACTGGGCCCCGCGCGTGGCCTTTGCTTACGCGCTCGACGGGCACAAGACCCACAAGACAAAGACCGTGCTGCGCGGCGGATTCGGATTCTTCTATGACCGCTTCCAGATTGACAACCTGATGAACCTGGAGCAGTACAACGGCACCGCGAATGCACAGCAGCAGACGGTCATCACCAATCCGACATGCTTTACCACGACGGCGCCGGCAAATCCCAGCGCCTATTTCTCCACTTACTGCGGTACGGGCAGCTCGACGTCGTCGCAGATCGACACCATCTCAGGCAGCTATCGCGCGCCGTATACAGAGCAGTTCGGAGCAAGCCTGGAGCGGCAGTTGACGAAGGTTTCCACGCTGACGTTTACCTACCTGCACTCGTTCGGCGTACATCAGTTGGTGGTGCGCGACTCGAACGCTTATCTGCCTGGAACATACGATTTCGGCAGCACGACGCAGACCAGCAGCCGGCCCGATCCATCGCTTGGCATCGTGGATCAATACTTTCCTGAAGCCGTGTTCAAGCAGAACCAGATCATCGTGAATCTGCGCGCGCAGTTTTCACCGCGCTTCAGCATGATGGGCTTTTACAACTGGACGGATGCAAACTCCGACGGCGGCGGCGGCTCCAACCCGTCAAACTCCTGGGACCTGAGCCAGGACTACGGGCGCGCCAGTTTCGTGCGGCCGCAGATGGTCTTCCTGATGGGTAACTACACCGGCCCGTGGGGACTCACGTTCAACCCATTCCTGGTTGCACAGGGTGGAAGGCCGTTCAATGTCACAACCGCAAACGATCTGACCGGTGACAACTTCTTCAATGATCGTCCGTCTTTGGCTGCGTCTTCTTCAGACTGCGCAACTGGCGCTGGCCCCTCGCCTTCGCAGTATGTGCAGACCTCGTTTGGATGCCTGAACACCATCCCGGTCGAGGGAGAAACACTGGTGCGGCCTGACAGCATGTTTGGCCCCGCCAGTGTCGCTGTCAATCTCAGGGTCAGCCGGTCGTGGGGCGTCGGACCGAAGGTTGAGTCGAGCGGCGGACCTCAGCCGGGAGGCGGTGGCCCTGGCGGGCCTGGTGGCGGTGGTGGCGGAGG
>JBAUCP010000847.1:0-3863 GCA_049677625.1 Occallatibacter sp.
GCGACGGCATTACCGTGGATTCGCTCACCATCAACAGCCTGACCACGGCGACAGCAGTCATCACCATCAGCAACACCACGCCGATCGGCTACCGCACCATCACCCTGGTCACGGGCGGCGAAGTAGCTACGTCGATCCTCTCGCCGCAGAACAATCCCATCTTCCAGATCGGGCCGAACAGCGCGGCGCTGGTGAGCGTCAGCTCCACCACGCCCGCGGTCACACCGGTCTCCGAACCGCAAAGCTTCGCCGGCCCGATTTATCTGACGGCAACCGGCACGCACTTCCTGCAGAATGCCACCACGGTCTCCATCAGCGGCGGCGTCACAGTAGGAGACGTTCTCGTCACTTCACCGACCACGGCAACGGCCCAGGTAATCGTCCCGGCCACTGCGGCTATCGGCGTGGACAACGTGACCGTAGCGACCGGCGGCGAGATCGCCAGCCTGGCGAACTCCTTCACCGTGACCGGATCCACGCCTGCGCTCATCTCCATCGCGCCTGCTTCCGCAAAGCAGGGCCAGTCGACCAGCGTGGTGATTACCGGCAACGCCTACACCGCATTCAACGCATGCCCAGGCGGAGTGATTACTGCTGACTTCACCGGCGAGATATCGAGCCCTACGGTCAACGTGATCAGCGCCAACCAGGTCTCCGTGCCCATTACCGTGGCGCAGGATGCCAATGTGGGCGGCATCACCGCCAACCTCACCTGCGGCGGCGCAGGCCAGGCAACTATCTTCCCGTTCACTTTTAGCGTTACTCCGTCGGCAGCGGCCATCACCAGCGTTACGCCCAACAGCGTGCCGCAGGGCGGGCAGGTAACGCTCAACGTGACCGGCATAAACACCAACTGGATTCAGGGCACAACCATGTCGAGCTTCTACCCGGCCGGCGTACCTGTGCCCAATGTGAATGAGACCATTGTCAACAGCCCGACGACCGCGCAGCTCGCCGTCTCCGTGCCGACAAGTACGCCGCCGGGGACCTACAGCTTCTACATGGCTACGGGCGGCCAGATCGTCAGCGCCTCGATCAACGTCTACGCCAACACGCCCACGCTCACCATGAGCCCGGCCAACGGACTTTTGCCTTCCGCCGGCACCAACAGCTTCAGCGTGAGCTTTACCGGCCAGTTCACTCACTTCTCGCAGTCGGGCACATTGCCGGTCATCGCCGGCCAGGGCGTTACGCTGACCAATTTCACGGTCAACAGCCTGGTGAGCGCCACCGGCACCATCAACATTGCGGCCGGCGCGGCCACGGGATCGCGCCTCGTCACCTTCACCACCGGCGGCGAGATTGTGACCACGTACTTCAACGTCACCTCCACGCCTGTTGGCATCGTGAGCATTTCGCCCTACCACTCGCCGCAGAGCACCACGCTCAATGTGGAGATCGTTGGCCTGAATACGCACTTCGCGGCCGGAACCACGCAGGTGATCTTCGGCGGCCCGCAGATCACGGTAAACAGCGTCACGGTCAACAGCGCCACAGATCTGATCGCCAACGTTACCACCAGCTACACGCCGCCCGGCGGCGCGTTGACTCCCACTCCGCCCGGATGGAACTCGGTCTACATCAACACCGGCGCGGAGATGCTCATCACCGGCTTCTCAGTGGATGCGCCGGCCACGCCGACCATTCTGAGCGTGAGCCCGAGCAGCGCGCCGCAGGGCTCGAGCGGCAACTCGGTCACCATCACCGGCTCGCTGACCAACTGGGTGCAGGGCCAGTCGGAGTTGATCCTTGGCGCGGGCGTTACGGTCGCCAACCTGGCCATCACCAGCCCGACCACGGCCACCGCCACGATCAGTGTGTCTCCGACGGCTCCGGTGGGCGGCAACAGCGTCATCATGATCACCGGCTCTGAGGACGACTCAGGCACCGGCTTCAGCGTGACGCCGAGCGCGGCCTACATCTCCGGCGTTACCTCCACCGCCACTTGCGCAGGCAACTTTATTACGTACTGCGGCGTCTCCGGCGGGGCCGGCACGCCCTACGTGGTTGCGCAACTGCAGACTGTGATGCTGAACGTCACCGGCGTCGGCACCCACTGGCTGCAGGGTGAAACCACGCTCAGCTTCGGCTCCGGCGTGAACATCGATGCGCTCACCATCACCAGCCCCACTACGGCCATCGTGCAGATCACCGTGCTCTCGTCGGCGCCCGTGGGCTTTGCCACAGCCACGGCGTTTACCGACGGTGAAACGGCTGTTCTGCAGCAGGCCATCGACATCGAAGAAGGCTCGCCCGTTCTGCTGGCCATCTCGCCCGGCGGAGCGCAACAGGGTGCAACCCTCAATCTCGAAGTTCTGGGCCGGTTCACGAACTGGCCGGTCGGCGTCAACACGGTTAACGCCGCCTTCAATCAGGACATCACGGTGAACTCGGTCAACGTGGTCGACTCCGAGACCCTGGTGGCGAACATCACGGTCAGCCCGTGGGCTTATGTCGACTTCGGCAGCCCGTGCGGCCACGTGCTTACCATCACCTCCGGCAGCGAACAGGTTTCCACCGCGCCCATCCTCGACAACTTCTGCGTCTCGCAGGGCGCCGAAGAGATCACCAGCGTGGTGTCCAATACCGGAGTGCAGGGATCCACTCAGACGGTGACCATCACCGGCTCGGCCACTAACTTCCTCAACGGCCAAACCACGGTCAGCTTCAATGACTCGAACATCAATGTCGGCGTGGCCACCGTGACCAGCCCCACGACCCTGACCGTGCCGATCGCCGTGACTACATCGTCGGCAACCGGCTACAAGAATGTGACCGTAACGACTTACGGACAGGTTGCAACCCAGGTCGATGCTTTCGATGTGAGCCCCGGCGTAGCCCAGCTCGTGGAAGCCATCACCAACCAGGCCGAACAGGGCGTGCAGAACCTGAACGTGCGCCTGATCGGCGAGTACTCGCACTTCAATTCGAACAGCACGGCTACCTTCGGCGCCGGCATTACCGTTGTCGGAACGCCGACTTTCGTCAGTATGACGGAGATCGATGCGGTTATCGACATCGATCCGCTCTCTTACGTGGGCGGCCGCAACGTTGTGGTCACCAGCCCCGGTGTGCCTTGCGCCGATCAGCCTCCCACCACGTATAACAACGTGACCTACGCCGGCTGCACGCCGGGCTCTCCGGTTGGAACCGGCAGCGAGATCGTCAACGCCAACGTGTTCAGCATCATTCAGGGTCCGGCGATCATCAGCAACGTCTCGCCCAACACCGGCAACGAGGGCCAGGAAGTGGTGATCAACATCACCGGCTCCGCCACGCACTGGCAGCAGAACTTCACGCAGTTCTATATCGCCGGCGGCGGCTCCGATATCACCGTCAACGATGTGATCATCAATAGCGCGACCAGCGCCACGGTTGACATGACCATCTCGCAGACTGCCAACGCAGGAACGCGCTCCATCTACATGGTCACGGCGGGTGAATCGCTCTCCGATAGCGGCGCATTCGTCGTTACCGGCGGTGTGCCTGTTATCAGCTATCTGACTCCCAACAGCGCCCAGCCTGGAACCACCGAGCTGCAGGTCACAATTGTCGGCAACGCCTACACACAATGGACCGGAACCGGCGCGGACGCCACTACAGTCAACTTCGGTCCTGGCATCACGGTCGATAACTACACGGTCGACGACGAGTCGCACATCAGCGCCGACATCAACATTGGCCCCACCTGCACCAGCCCCGGCGTGCCTGTAGGCTGCGCCCAGTACGGCTATCGCACGGTTGTGGTGCAGACCGGCACCCAGGGCCTCACCGGCAACTTCGACGTGGTAGCTCCGCCTCCGCCGCCCACGCCGTACGTCTGGTACGAGTCGCCGACCACGGGTATCCCCGGCCAGACTCTG
>JBAUCP010000848.1:0-2814 GCA_049677625.1 Occallatibacter sp.
GTGTAGTTGTTGGCCTGGGCGCGGTTGCCGTCGACGTTCGGCGTGTCGGTGTAATAGGTACTGCGCTCGATGCTCGTCATGCCCGACGTTCCCTGGGTATTCACCGATCCCGGCACGTAGAGGGTGAGCGCGGAGAAGTCCTGGCCGTTGAGCGGAAAGTTGGAGATGGTGTTCGCCGTGAATGTGGAGCTGAGCGTCGGGTTGTCGGTGTTCAGGATGGGCGCGGCGGCAGAGACGCTCACGCTCGTGGACGTGCTGCCCACTACCAGGTGCACGTTGAAGTTTGCGGTCTGCAGCACTTCAAGCGAGAACGGGGGGAGGGTTGCCTTGTTGAAACCGGATGCCTCGACCGTTACCTGATAGCGGCCGATAGGCAGGAACTCGATACGGAACAGGCCGTCGGAGTTACTGGTGGCGGAAGTGTCCACACCGGTGTCGAGGTTACGCGCGATCGCATTGGCGCCAGCGATCACGGCTCCGGATGGGTCGGTCACTGCTCCTGTAATGGTGCCGGTGACGGCCTGGCCGCCGGCCAGCGAGACGCACGCCAGCAGGACCAGCGCGTATCCGAGGTAGAAACGGAAGAGATTTGTTTTCATGGGGTCCTCACTTGAAAGGGTTGCAATGAATCGAAGCGTCTCCGGATTGGGGAGCTGACCACTCCGGCTGATTTCTGGCGTTGAAAGAGCAATCTCCAGCTGTGGAGATCAATATTAGCGCTTAAATGATCGTTTTGTAAATAAATTTGAGTGTTTTGATCAGTTTTTGTACAAATGTAACCATTCATTGAAGTTACGGAGATAGAAAAAGGCCCCGTTGCCGGGGCCTCAATAGAGGAAGAACAGATTCCGCTCGAGACGGAGCGGGCTACTTTTGTGCGGCTACGTCTTTATTCGGGCTCCAGTTGATGACGTGGTAGACCGCCGGTGTGGCGCCGATGTTGCGGAAGCCGTGGAGGCTGTTCGAAGCGTTGAATACCACAGAGCCAGCCTCAACCCGAACCCACTGCCCGTTCGAAAGTGTTTCGCAGGCGCCTTCTTTCAGGATGATCAGCTCCTCGTTCACGTGCCGGTGAGGCGGGTGAGACATCTTTCCGGGGTCGAGCTTGCTGACGTGCATTTCGAGCTGGTCAAGCGTGGCCGTGGGCTGCTTGCAGAGCGGGGCCTGTGCGCCCACGGCGTTGGGTGCGAACTTCATCTCGTCCCAGTGGAAGACGGTAGGGCCGAGAATGGGCTGTGGGGTGTCGGCCGCAGCGGCCGCGGGCAGGCCTTCAGTGAGCGCGCCGGAAAGGGCCATCAATCCAAACAGCGCGTCGCGCCTTGTCATAGTCATTTGTCGTCTCCTCAGGCAAACCGGTAGGGCGCCCGCTGCGGACGCGCCAGCATACTATTTGCTTCGTCGTCGTTCTTGAAGCGCTCCATCACCGGGTCCCAGTAGAGTTTGCGCTTCAACACCATGGCCATATCGTGCAACAGGCAGGTGGAGCAGGCGCGATGGCCCATTTCGGCGGGCGAGATTGGCTCCTGGCGGCTGACGATGCAGTCCAGCCAGTTGCCGTGCTGCTCGTCGCTCTTGTAAAGATGAATCTCGCCGGGCCCGATGACCGACTTGATGATCGCGGGGTCGCTCGCGGCCAGCGCGGTTGCATCGTTCAGCTTGGCCACGGGATCGCTCTTGGTCACCTGCTCGTTGCCGCGCGAGACGAAGATCCATCCTTTGGTTCCGTAGAACTTGATGCCGTTGGGATAATCGCCGCTCACGCTCATGTGGACGCCGTTGGCCGACACGTCATTCGGAGCGTAGTTGGCCTCGGTCTTGAAGGACCCATGCACATCCCACAGCCCGTGATCGGGAAACTCGGCGTGGCCCCAGATCTCGATTGGCCCGGTGTACTCGGTGTTCATGCCCCAGTGCGCGCTGTCCACGTGGTGTGCGCCCCAGCCGGTGATCATGCCGGCGCCGAACTGCCGGCAGCGCAGCCATCCGGGCCGGTCGTAGCCGGTCTGCGGATGCACGCGGTCGACGGTGTAATAGACGTAGGGCGTCTCGCCCAGCCACATCTCGTAGTTGAACCAGTCGGGTGCGGGCATGGGCGTCTTGTCGCCTCCGGGAGGGTCGCCGGGCAGGCCCACCTCCACGCGCTGCAAATCGCCGATGCGCCCGTTGCGCACCAGCTCCGCGGCGTAGTGGAACTGCGCCGTCGACCGCTGCTGGCTGCCGATCTGCAGAATGCGGCCCGAGGCCTGCACAGCGTTGCTCAGCACGCGGCCATCGGCGATGGTGAGCGATGCCGGCTTCTGCAGATAAACATCTTTGCCCGCGCGCACCGCGTCCACGCCGATGAGCGCGTGCCAATGATCGGGCGTGCTCACCACCACGGCGTCAATATCTTTGTTGGCCAGCAGCTCGTGATAATTCGCGTAGCCGGTCACGCCGTCGTATGCGGCGCCGGTCTTCTTCGTGTAGTAGTCGTTGACGAACTTCTTGCCGTCCTCCACGCGATGCGCATCCAGATCGCAGACGGCCATAATGCGCGCGCGATCATATGGCAGGATCAGCGGCATGTCGTGTCCGCGCGAGATGCGCCCCACGCCGATGGCTCCAATATTGATGCGCTTGCTGGGCGCGTACTGGCCAAAGACGCTCGACGGCACGATGGCCGGAAATCCGATGGCTGCCGCAGCGCCGAGGCCGGTCTTTAAAAAACCACGCCGTGAAATTCCACTTCTGCTGTCTGTGTTCTCCATAAAGACTCTCCGAATTTCTCTCTGCGAACAGGCCACAAAAACCGGGTGCCCCACCTTCGGCGATGCG
>JBAUCP010000849.1:0-4696 GCA_049677625.1 Occallatibacter sp.
GGCACGGGCAAAACAAAAGGCCGGCGGGTTACAGCATTTTCGATCCTGCTCTTTACAGAATGCACACAGCAAAGTGGCATTTTCCTCAAGAAAATGCCACCTTCGATGCCGCCGAAATGTCAACATGTGGATCGAAAATGCTCTAGCCGGCCTTTTGCGGGAATTCGCTGGGAAGGGTTATGCCGCGCTGGCGACGGTAAGCTCCTGCTCCTCGGCCTCGGCCACCGGGCCGGCTTTGAGCCGCGGCAGCGCAACAGCGAGCACGTCTTCGACGTGGCTGGCGTAGTGCACGGTCACGCCCTCCATCATCTCCGGCGTCAGGTCCTCTTCCACATTCTGGCGGTTCTCCGCGGGCAGGATGATGGTTTGCACTCCTGCCCTGCGCGCGGCCAGGAACTTCTCCTTGATGCCGCCCACGGGGAGAACATTGCCGCTGAGCGTGATTTCGCCGGTCATGGCCGTGAGCGGGCGCACCGGCGTCTCGGTCAGCAGCGAAGCCAGCACCGTGGCCATGGTCACTCCGGCCGAGGGACCGTCCTTGGGGATGGCGCCCGCGGGCACGTGAATGTGCAGATCGATGTCGCGGGTGAAGTCCTCAGCCAGGCCGAGACTGGCGGCGTTGGAGCGCACCCAGGTCAAAGCGGCCTGCATGGACTCCTGCATGACTTCGCCGATCTGCCCGGTCATGGTGAATCCGCCCTTACCCTTCATCTTGTTGGCCTCGATGAAGAGGATGTCGCCGCCGGCCGGGGTCCAGGCCAGGCCAACCGCCACGCCGGGGCGCTTCACGCGCTCGGCCACCTCGGTTTCCACCCGCACCTGGATGCCGCCCAGGAACTCCTTGAGCGTGTCGCGGGTGACGATGAGTTTTTCAGTATTGCCCTCGACCACGCGCCGGGCCTGCTTGCGGCAGACGGTGCCGATTACCTGCTCCAGCTTGCGGACGCCCGCCTCGCGCGTGTAGTGGCGCACGATCTGGCGCACCGCATCCTCGGGAAACTCGATCTGCTCCGGCGTGATTCCGTTTTCCTTGATCTGGCGCGGAATCAGGTACCGGCTGGCGATGTGCAGCTTCTCCTCCTCGCTGTAGCCCTGCAGCGGAATGATCTCCATTCTGTCCAGCAGCGGCGGCGGCACAGGATCGAGCATGTTCGCCGTGCAGATAAACAGCACCTTCGACAGGTCGAACGGCACATCGAGATAGTTGTCGCGGAACGTGTTGTTCTGCTCCGGGTCCAGCGTCTCCAGCAGCGCTGAGGCCGGGTCACCGCGGAAGTCGCGCCCGAGCTTGTCGATCTCGTCGAGCATGATCACCGGGTCGTTGGTTTCCGCCCGGCGAATGCTCTGGATGATCTGGCCCGGCAGCGCGCCGATGTACGTCCGGCGATGGCCGCGGATCTCCGCCTCGTCGTGCATGCCACCCAGCGAAATGCGCTGGAACTTGCGGCCCAGAGAACGCGCAATCGACCGGCCCAGGCTGGTTTTGCCCACGCCCGGAGGCCCGACGAAGCAGAGGATCGGGCCCTTCATGTCGGGCTTGAGCTCCAGCACGCTCAGGTAGTCGAGGATGCGCTCCTTTACCTTCTTGAGCTCGTAGTGGTCCTCGTCGAGAATCTCCTTGGCCTTGGCGATGTCGATCTCGGAGCCCGAGCTTTTCGTCCACGGCAGCACGGCCAGCCATTCGATGTAGTTGCGGGTGAGCGAGTAGTCGGCGGCCATGGGAGACATGCGCGAGAGGCGCGAGAGCTCCTTCAGGGCCTCCTTCTTTACGTCTTCGGGCATGTTGGCGTCGTCGATCTTCTTGCGCAGCTCGTCAACCTCGCGCTGGCCCTCGTCCTGCTCGCCCAGCTCTTTCTGGATGGCCTTCATCTGCTCGCGCAGATAGTAGTCGCGCTGCGACTGCTGCACCTGGTCCTGCACCTCGGTCTGGATCTTGGCGCGGAGCTGCTGCACCTCGATCTCCTGGGCCAGCAGCTTGTTCAACTGATCGAGACGCTCGACCACGCTGGGGGTTTCGAGCAGTAGCTGCTTGTCGTCGGTGGTCAGGAAGGGCAGCGAAGAGGCGACAAAGTCAACCAGGCGCGAGGGCTCCTCGATGTTGGCCGCGATGGTGCGCAGCTCGTCGGAGAGGGTGGGCGATTCGGTAACGATCTGCTGGAACTGGGCAACGACGTTGCGCACCAGCGCCTCGGAGTTCGAAGAGGCAGCCGGCTCGACGTCTTCGAGAGTCTCAATCTCGGCCATCATGAAGGGCTCGGTCTGGGTAAAGCGCAGCAGCCGCACCCGGCCTACGCCCTCGGTAAAGACAAAGCGGCTTTGGTTGGGCATGCGCACAACCTTGTGCACCGTGGCGATGGTGCCCACGGTGTGCATATCGTCGGGCTTGGGCAGGTCCTGGCGCGCGTCCATCTGCGCCGCCACCACGATGGTCCGCTCCTCGCCCAGGGATTCGATCAACTGAATGGAGCTTTCGCGGCCGACGGTCAACGGAAGCACGGCGTGCGGAAAAAGAACGGTCTCTCTGACCGGCAGAACCGGAATTCTGCGGATTCCCGATGCGTTTTGGGCGACGGGTTCTTGGGATGGAGTGGAAGACTGCTTTGACATTGAGTGCCCTCGTATCAGCTTTCCTACATTAGACAACGAAGAAATCGGAAAAGATTCATCAAACTGGACGGTGCAAGCCCCGCCAGCGGTCTTCGGCTGGCTTTGGTAGCTTTAATTTCCTCCCTGCCTTGCCTTTACGGATGCAGTGGCGTACGGTTCCGCGCCGCTTGAAGGGCGCAGCCCTTCCTTCCGCACGGACTCCCCGGCCGTCCGGTTGCGACGGCGGCTGCGCTGCTGGTTTGGATGGCGAACCCTCCGTTTGTGGGTGTATCGGCTGAAAGCCGCGAAAGGGTTAGGGGGTTACGGCTTTTGCGGGACGCAAAGGCGAACCCACGGGCGTACGGTAAAAACTCCGCAGAAACTAGAGAAATGTCTTAATCCGTATGCGGCGTGAGGCCCGCTTCGCTTTCGTTCTTGATGGCCGACTCGATCTGGGCCCATAACTTGTCGGGCGGCTCTACGGTGGGAAACAACTGGCGCGCAGCCTCGGCGATGGTCTCCAGATCGGCCAGCAGGGCGCGGCAGAGATCGCAGCTCTTAAGATGGTCGTGGTCCGCGGCGTTGCCGCCCGAGCCGATGAGCTCAGGCAAGTGGGCCTGGAATTCGGCGCAACTCATTTTGCCGGGATCGTCAGTCATGGCCGCGCCTCCTGCCGGGGATTGGTGCGCAAGGCATCGCGCAGCTTGAGGCGGGCCTTATGCAATTGCGACTTGCTATTGCCGATCGAGCAGTCCAGCATGGCTGCAATCTCATTATGTTCGAAACCTTCCACGTCGTGAAGGATAAAAATGAGCCGGTAGCCGGCGGGGAGGTCGCCGACAGCGCGCTCCAGGGCCAGGCGGTCGATGGCTCCGGCAAGCGTAAGATCGGGCGTGCCGAAGCTACGGCCGGGGCCGTCATCGGGAGCCGGCTCCATGGCCTCGTCGAGCGAGATAAGCGAGAGGCCTTTTTTGCGCAACTGCATGAGCACCACGTTGATGGCCAGGCGGTGCAGCCACGTGGAAAAAGCCGAGTCGCCACGGAAGGTGCTGATTTTGCGATGCAGTTGCAGAAAAGCCTCCTGGGTAAGATCTTCCGCTTCTGCAATGTTGCCCACCATGCGCAGGCATAAAGAATAGATGCGCCGCTTGTGGACGGAGTAGAGTTGGGCAAATGCGTGGTGGTCGCCGGCCTGTGCGCGAGATAAAATCTGCGCCTCGCCCGGGTCAGGCGGAGCCGCGGGCCTATAAGAATTGGGCCGGTTCCCTCGCGCCGTGGACGATGAAGCCTCGCCAGGGCTGCCTGGAACTGGGTTGCACAATTGAGTGGGGATGGGGGAATTGGGCATGCGCTTCCTTCGGTCTGGACTTGAAAACCGGGTATTCGTGCGCTCAGCTAGGACCCTCGTTAGTATAAAGGGGGTAAGCTGGCAATTTTTCTACGGTGCTTCACTTTGAGAAGAAGGTCAGGAGTGGCTTAAGGTTGCTTGGAGCCTGTCATTAACTTCCCGCGGGCGGCGCCGAGAGCTGGCTTTTCTCCGCTTGATTGGACGGAAAATGACTTAAAACGTTGAGCTTAGTGGCGGAGGCCGCGATCAGGGTGTGGAAAATCTGCCGCAGCCCCCGATTCGGTGCTGGGCAGAGTGTGCGGCGCGGGGCTTTTTGGCCGGATCGAAAGCGGCTGCGGCCATGCGCCCGGAGCTGCAAACGTCTGTGGGTAGCCCGCCGTCCCATAGGCTGTCAAGATCGGTTGTTCGGGTTGCCTGTCCGGCCTTGCCTGTCGGTCTTGCTTGTCCGGCCTGATTGTCCAGGCTGGCTATGTAGGTTGACTGCGCGGGCGGCGCAGCCAGGGGCGAAAATTGGCTTGCAAAGCCGGTGCGCGAAGGTTCATAACAGGCTCTATACTTTCGTCCCGAGCAGCAGAAACTGTTTCTTGGACACGGGGTTAGGGTGCCAAGTGGCTTTTCTCTCAAGAACCTGTTGAATATCTCCGCTTTGTGGACCAGGGCTTTAGCCCTGGTATGGTGAGCGGAAGAATATGACTCTTTTCCATCCGGCGCGCTTTGCGCACCGCCGGATGGAAAAGAGATTGGCTGGGGGCAGCTATTGTC
>JBAUCP010000850.1:0-2675 GCA_049677625.1 Occallatibacter sp.
CTTGTAATTCGCATTGACTGACAAAGATTGTTTTTGCGTAAGCCACTGGTCTGCCGTATAGGCAGTCTTCAAGGCTTCCTCCGAATTTCGGAGTCCGGTGTGTTTCGTCGCGAAATGCCTGCGCGAAGCTCCGCAGCTCCAGCATCACGAAGGATTCACGATGAACGATCTTGCACGACGCTTTGGAGAGAATCCGATCCTCAAACCAGGGGATCTGCGCCCCAGCGTGGATGGCATGGAGGTGACATGCCTGCTGAATCCGGGAGTGTTCCGGTATAAGAACAAGACCTGGCTGCTGGTGCGAGTGGCTGAGCGCCCGACGCAGGTCGTGGGCAAGACTTCATTCCCGATCCTGAGTTCGGAGGGCCGGCTTGAGGTGCTTGAATTTGTCTCGAGCGATCCAAGGCTCGACCTGAGCGATCCGCGCGTGATTCACTTTGACGGGCGGGACTATCTCACTACCCTCTCCCACCTTCGTCTTCTGTCGAGCAGCGACGGTATTCACTTTACCGAGCCGGAGGGGAACCAACCTCTGATGGGCTGCGGAGACCTGGAAACTTACGGCATCGAAGACTGCCGCGTGGCGAAGATCGATGAAACCTACTGCCTGACTTATACGCAGGTCTCGAGCAACGGAGTGGGCGTGGGCCTGAGGACCACGCGCGACTGGAAGGATTTTGCGCTGCAAGGCATGATCTTTGCTCCGCACAACAAGGATTGCGCGCTCTTCGAGGAACGGATCGCCGGCAAATACTATGCCCTGCACCGGCCCAGCAGCCCGGAACTGGGCGGCAACTATATCTGGCTTGCCGAGTCGCCCGACCTGGTTCATTGGGGCGGTCACCGTTGCCTGGCGCATAGCCGTCCGGGGTACTGGGACAGCGCACGAGTTGGTGCGGGAGCGGCGCCGATCCGGACCGCCGAGGGATGGCTGGAGATCTATCACGGCGCAAACAAAGAAAACCGTTACTGCCTTGGCGCGCTGCTGCTCGACCTGAACGAGCCCTGGCGAGTGCTGGCCCGCTCGGAGGAACCCATCATGGAGCCGCTCGCCGCTTACGAGCGAGAGGGGTTCTTCGGTCAGGTGATTTTTACCAATGGCCACCTGGTGGATGGTGACCGGTTAACGATCTACTATGGCGCCGCGGACAGCGTCATCTGCGCTGCGCATCTATCGATCCGGAACATTCTTTTGAGCCTTGCTCCTGCGCTTGGAGCGACGGCATGAACCACCTGCGCAAGGAATTCGAGGTCTTCCTTCGCTGCTCCCACTCCATGCAGGTGCTGATGGTATCCAACATGATCTATGCCCTTGTGTTGCCGGTAATCGAGATATTCGTGGCTGCCTATGTCATGCGAAACTCGCACGCCGTCGCCAAGGTGGTCACTTATCAGTTATCGATCTACGCAGCCACGCCGCTGGCTTTCTATCTGAACGGCAAGATGCTGGGCCGCGTTGGCGCCAAGCATCTTTACGCCGCCGGAATGGTGCTGTCGGGCATGGCGATGATGCTGATGATGCAGCTGACCACTCTCACTCCTATCGGCATCGCGGCCACTGGAGTCATCATGGGGCTGGCCACGGGTCTGTTCTGGGCCAACCGCGGATTTCTGGCGCTGGTGACTACCAACGACAGCAATCGCAACTACTACTACGGCCTGGAAAATTTCGTTGCCGTGCTGGCTGCCGTCGCGGTTCCGGCAATGATTGGCTTCTTCATCAGCGGCACCGCTCTTTACGGCTGGCTTGGCGGCATCGCCGACCGTGCGTACCACATCATTGCGGCGGTGGTCTTTGGACTGACCATTCTGTCGGCCGGCATCCTCGAACGCGGCAGCTTTCGCAGTCCGGAGCATACTCGATTCGTTTTCTTCCACTTTCATCCGTTGTGGTGGCGGATGCTCGAGCTGGCCCTGCTCAAGGGTCTGGCGCAGGGGTACATCGTCACGGCGCCGGCCATGCTGATCATGCTGCTGGTTGGCCAGGAAGGAACTCTGGGCGCAACCCAGGCCATTGGCGGCGTCTTCTCCGCCTTCCTGATGTATACGGTCGGGCGGCTGGCAGCGCCCAAGGATCGCATCTTCGTTTTTTCCGGCGGGCTCGTCCTGTTCTTTTTGGGTGCGGTCATCAATACATGGCTCTTCGATGCGGCGGGCGTGCTGATCTTCATGGGCTGTCTTTTGCTGGCTAAGCCGTTGCTGGACATTGCCTACTATCCAATCCAGTTACAAGTAATCGATACGGTCTCTCGTCTGGAGGGCCGGAACGAGTACGCCTATATCTTCAATCACGAATTCGGGCTGTTCATGGGACGCGGCCTGGGATGCGGATTATTCCTGGGCATTGCTTATTCGTGGTCAGGAATAGCGGCCCTCAAGTACGCATTGCCGGTGATTGCGCTGTTGCAGTTGTTATCCATCGGTGTGGCTGGCCAGATCTTTCGGGCTCTGACCGCGGCAGGCAGTACCTCCTCCCCCGCAAGCCTTGCCGAACAAACAACGGAGGCCTGAAAGCTATGCAGTATTCGACAGGAGACACAATGAAGCACACTATTCAAACGGCGCATAAATCATGGCGTTTGGCGGCATGGATGTTGGTGGCGTTCGGCCTGGCGGCCGGCGTTCCCTCGTATGCCCAATCGGGTAGAGGCACCTTAACCGGCACGGTGAAGGAC
>JBAUCP010000851.1:0-9383 GCA_049677625.1 Occallatibacter sp.
GGCCGTCGGCAACCGCGATGGCCGCGCCCAGCACCCACGCCCAGACAGAGAGATGAAAGCCGGCCGCGGCAATGACCAGCGGCAGCGTGATGAACGGGCCCACGCCGATCATCTCCAGCATGTTGAAGAGCACGGCAGAGCGCAGGCCGATGCGGCGCTCGAGTTTTTCGGGATTCACGGAGGTGGGCGGATGAGGAGACATGAGGCTTTTGCGCTCACCGGATTGTACACTGGCGATGATCATGTTCTTTCCTGGGAATCCTCGCGCCTTCGTTGTGTCCGCGGCTCTTGCGGGCCTGGTTTCGTTGCTCGCAAGCCCTGCCTTGCTGGCTGCGCAGTCCTCTACCGGGAGCGAGCTTGCGGCGGTGCCGCTGCCCGCGCCTGCTGAGTATGCGCTACCGTTGCCCGAGGACCGCGGGCAGGCCGATCTGGAGCAGACCATCAAGCGGCTCGGCACCACGGCCAGCGTGCTTTACATCGTGGCCCATCCGGACGATGAGGACGGCGCGCTGCTGACCTACCTGAGCCGCGGGCTGGGCGCGCGGGTTACGCTGCTCACGCTCACGCGCGGCGAGGGCGGGCAGAACGCGATGTCGGCCGAGGAAGACGATGCGCTGGGGCTGATCCGCACCAACGAGCTGCTCACGGCCGATCGCTACTATGGCGTGAAGCAGCTCTGGGGCACGGAGGCGGACTTTGGATTTTCGAAGACGCAGGAGGAGTCGTTTGCGCGCTGGGGCCACGAGCGCGTGCTCTTTGACGCGGTGCTGGCGGTGCGCAAGGTGCGGCCGCAGATTATTGTGGCCACTTTCGTGGGCGGGGTGAGCGACGGGCACGGGCAGCACCAGGTCTCGGGCGAGATTGCGCAGGAGGCTTTCAAGGCAGCGGGCGATCCGAAGGTGTTTCCCGAGCAGTTGAAGGATGGGCTCGAACCCTGGCAGCCACTGGCTGTTTATTCGCGGACGCCGTTCGCGCCGGTTACCGGCAAGGGCATGTTCGACTATGCAACCGGCAAGTGGGCGCCGGCGAAGTTTCACAACTACGTGACCGGCGAATGGACCACGGGACGGCTTTCAACCGATGCGACAATTCCGGTGGGCACGTGGGACCCTGCGCTGGGGCGCACCTATGTGCAGATTGCGCGCGAAGGCTGGGGCATGCAGAAGTCGCAGTATGGCGGCGCAAGCCCGGCGCTGAGCGGGCCGGACGATTCCGACTTTCACCTGTGGGCTGCGGTTCCGGAAGCACAAGCCGGCGCGAACACAAGTGCGGACGATGGGAGCCTATTCCAAAATCGCAAGGTCAATATCGACACCAGCGTTGAAGGGCTTGCGCGCCTGGTGAAGGGTACGCCGCCGGCGTGGCTGAACGATGGGCTACGCGGGATTGAAGACGGGTTGAACGCGTTTGCGAGCGATTGCAAGAACATGGACGGCGAAGCCGGCGCGCACAGGCTGGTGCCGGTTTACCGCCAGACGCTGGATTTGTATGCGCGGGTGGAGTCGAGCGATCTGGATGCGGAGGCGAAGGCCGGGCTTGAGTTTGAGCTGGGCGCGAAGATCGGCGAGTTTCAGCGGGCGCTCAGGGATATGCTGGGGCTCGACCTGATTGCGTTTACGGCCAGGTCCGGCGCCGGGCAGGGTGGAGGATCGGCGCGCGGCGGCACGGCGGATGAGACGCCGCGCAGCGTTTCGCCGGGCGAGGCGTTCGAGGTGCGTGCGCACATTGCCCAGGCCGGCGACGCAGCACGCGTGAGCCGCGTGTGGCTGGTTAGCAGCGATGGATCGCCATGGAAAGTGGAAGATGCGGACGCGGCGAGTGAGGCGGAAGCTGCGCCTGCGCGGACAACCGACCGGCTGTTTCACGTGCAGGCGCCGGAGGATGCGAAGCCCACCGAGGCGTTCTTCACGCGGCCATCGATCGAGCAGCCGTACTACGACACACCGGATACAAAGCTGCGCATCGACTCGCTCGCGCCGTGGCCGCTGGCGGCGTGGGCGGAGTTTACGTTTGACGGCGTGCCCATTCGAATGGGTAAGGTGGTGCAGACGCTGGAACGCGTGACCGGGCCGGGCGGCATCTATGAGCCGCTGGTGGTGACGCCGGCCATCGGCGTAGACGTGGAGCCACAGGCGCGGATTCTCCCCCTCGATGGGAGCGCGCTGCCGGTGACGGTGACGATTCATGCGCTGGGCGCGGCCGATGGCAACGTGGAACTGAAGCTGCCCGAGGGCTGGCGCTGCGATCCGGCGCAACGGGAGTTCCATCTGAAGAGCGCCGGTGAGAGCGATCCGCTGCAGTTTTCGGTTGCCGCGCCGAATGTGGGCGTGGGTGCGTACACCATTCAGGCGGTTGCGCACGTGGGCGGGCAGAGCTACTTGGCCGGCTGGCGGAGCGTGGGCTATGCCGGGCTGCGGCCTTACAACCAGTACAGGCCGGCTACGCTCAAGACGCGCAAAGTGAACGTGAAGCTGGCGCCGGGGCTCCGCGTGGGCTACATCATGGGAACCGGCGATACGGTTCCGGAGGCGATCGCGGAGCTGGGCGTCGAACCGCATCTGCTCACGGACGATGAGCTGGCTTCCGGCGATCTGTCGCAATGGAACGTGATCGTGATCGGAATTCGCGCCTACTCGACGCGTCCCGGCCTGACGCTCGCTCAGCCGCGGCTCGACGATTTTGTCGGGCGCGGCGGAACGCTGGTGGTGCAGTACCAGAGCGGGACGTTTCCTGCGCCGCTGCCGCTGGCCATGGGACGCACACCGGAGCGCGTGGTGGACGAAAATGCGCCGGTGAAGCTGCTTGATCCTGCGGCCCCGCTGCTCTCCTGGCCGAACAAAATTACTTCAGCGGATTTTGACGGATGGATTGAAGAGCGCGGCCACTCGTTCCTGGATAGCTGGGACGCCGGTTATACGGCGTTGACCGAGACTGCCGATGCCGGGCAGGACCCGCAGCGCGGCGGACTGCTGATAACTCACCCCGGCAAGGGCACTTATATATATGTTGCTTATGCGCTCTATCGCCAGTTTCCGGAGTTAGTGCCGGGATCGTATCGAATTCTGGCGAACTTATTAAGTGCGGGCAAAGAGCGATAGGAAGCAAACCGCAGGTCCCCTCTGGCTCTACTCAGGGCAGGCTCCCAACTCCGCTCAGGGTGACAGCGTTCAAGTTGAATCATCAACAACTCGGCCAGAGCCTATAAGTCGATGCAGCCTGAGAATACCTCTTTGCGCATAGGCGAATGCCGCGTTGCAGTTATAGATAGAGAGCGTCGAATTGGTGTTAAAGGAGTATTAATTTTCCCTCATTCTTCTTGTGTTTAGAACGGGATAGACGGCTTTGTAAAAAATACGTGAATTCGTCAAATATTCATCTGATTCTGCGAGTCTTGGATTCGGAAGCGGCGACGCAGGTTCTTGAAGCTTGAGATCTATCTCCAGCTTTCAGGGCCATTGCGTGCGCCGATGGAGATACTGTGCATTTTTCCCGATCAACCCTTCACGATGCGAGAGTTCCGTGCATTCCGTCGGCAGATGGGTACCTTAACGATCCAATCCGTTCCGAGAGGAAGAAGAGAGGCCCGATGAAATTCAGATTGTGCAGGGCTGCCGCGATGCTTTTGGCAGCCAGTCTCGTTGTTTCCTGCGCTTACGCCAGCGACGCCACACCGCCGGCGAAGAAGCACGCCAAGAAAGCCACGACCCCGCCGCCCCCTTCAGTGCAGGATCAGATCGAGGCACTGCGCCAGCAGATGCAGACCCAGATCGACAGCCTGAAGAGCGACCTGGCCGACAAGGACGCGCAGTTGAAGCAGGCGCAGCAGTCGGCAGCCGACGCACAAGCGGCGGCAGCCAAGGCGCAGGCCGCGGTGGACGCGCAGCAGCAGTCGTTCAGCGAGAACGCGGCTGCGGTTTCCACGCTGCAGAGCACCGTGACTGACATGAAGGCGGCGAATGCGTCGGTTGTCTCCTCGTTGACGGACGAAACTTCAGCCATCCGGAAGGCCATCGCCAGCCCGGACGCGCTCTACTACAAGGGCATTACCATCTCGCCGGCCGGCAGCTTCCTGGCGGCTGAAACTGTGTGGCGCCAGGGTGGAACCGGCGGCGGCCTGAACACGCAGTTCACGGGTGTTCCGCTGGATCACTCCGAGGCTGCGCAGTTGACGGAGTTCCAAGGTTCTGGCCGTCAGTCGCGCGTAGCCATTAAGGCGGTCGGCAAGCTCCCGTATATGACCATGAGCGGCTACTACGAGGCGGACTGGCTGAGCTCCGGCGTTACCTCCAACAACAACCAGTCGAACAGCTACACCATGCGCCAGCGCCAACTATGGGCGGATGCCAAGCTGACCAACGGCTGGGACTTCTCCGGCGGCCAGGGCTGGTCACTGGCCACTGAGACCACGCAGGGCGAGACGCGCGGGACCGAGATTTTGCCGGCCAGCATCGATCCACAGTACATGACCGGTTTCGTGTGGACGCGGCAGTACAGCTTCCGCGTGAGTAAGGATTTCGGCAAGAAGCTCTTCATCGGCATCTCGGCTGAAAATGCGGAGACGCTCAACCCGGGCGGGCAGAACCTGCCCACCAACCTGCTCATCACCACGGTCGGCAACACCGGCGGCCTCTACGACAACCAGAGCAACTACTCCTATAATCTGACGCCGGACTTCGTGGCCAAGCTCGTCGCCGAGCCGGGCTGGGGACACTGGGAGCTGTTCGGCATCGCCCGCTCCTTCCGCGATCGCATCTATCCGACTGGTGGAACTCCATACAACAGCACGGTGTGGGGCGGCGGCATCGGCGGCGGCTTCCGCGGCCCGCTGGTCGGCAAGATGGTCACCATCGGCCTGAAGGGACTGTATGGCGAAGGCGTGGGCCGCTACGGCTCCTCGACCATCGGCGACGTTACCCTCCGGCCCAACGGCACCATCTCCCCGCTGCACGGCTTCTCCGCCATCAGCACCCTGGAGATGAATCCCACCAGCCGCCTGAACCTCTACTTCAACTACGGTGGCGACTACATCGGCCGCGACTGGACGGTCGACAATATCACGGGCGACGCCAACTTCGGCAAGGAAGTCGGCTACGGCACCTATACGGTGAACATGTCGGGTTGCGATGTCGAGAACGCATCCAGCGCGGCGAACGCCAGTGCCAACCCAGGCACTCCGACTAATTGCGGCGCCAGTACCAAGGATGTGCAGGAGTTCTCGGCCGGCTGGTGGTACAACATCTATGCCGGTCCCAAGGGCCGCTTGCGCCAGGGCTTCCAGTATGCCTTGTTTGAGCGCAATCTTTGGTCCGGCGCGGGCGGCACCACCAACCCCGGCGGCGGAGCAAGCGGGACCGACAACATGTGGTGGACTTCGTTCCGCTACTACCTGCCGTAGGCAAAAGCCTTCTAACGAAACAAAAAAGGGCAGTCCCTAACGGGACTGCCCTTTTGATTTGCCTGTTGCCGCGCGTTTACTCGGCGGCTTCGACGGCCTTGGTCTGGGCTACGGTCCAGTCGGGTGCGCCTACCTTGAAGCGGGCAAAGCGGCGGACGGTGATGTTCTCGCCGAGCTTGGCCACCTTCTGCGCGATCAGTTCCTTGATGCTGACGGCCTGGTCCTTGATGAAGGGCTGTTCAAGCAGGCAGACCTCCTCATAGAACTTGCCCATCTTGCCTTCGACGATCTTCTCGATGACCGGCGCCGGCTTGCCGGTAGCCGCGGCCTGGGCGCGATAGATATCCTTCTCGCGATCGAGGTCGGCCGGGGTCACGTCCTCAGGCTTCACGTAGCGCGGATCGCTGGCGGCGATGTGCATCGCGATGTCCTTGAGCAGGTCCTGGAAGTCGGTGGTGCGGGCCACGAAATCGCTCTCGCAGTTCAGCTCGATGAGCACGCCGATTTTGCCGCCGGCATGGATGTAGGTTCCTACCGCGCCTTCGTTGGTGGTGCGGGTGG
Organism: Occallatibacter sp.; assembly: GCA_049677625.1. GTDB lineage: Bacteria > Acidobacteriota > Terriglobia > Terriglobales > Acidobacteriaceae > Telmatobacter. The sequence goes on from JBAUCP010000851.1 coordinate 5,957, forward strand.
CCTTCTTCTGCGCGGAGGCGATGCCGCGCTTGCGCAGCACCACGAACGCATTTTCGATGTCTCCCTTCGCTTCCTGCAGAGCCTTCAGGCAGTCGCCCATGGGCGCGCCGGACTTGTCGCGAAGCTCTTTCACCAATTTGGCGTCAATCTTTTCGCTCACTGTGGTCATCTCTCGTTTTCCTTGAATTCTGCTTGATTCCGATTTCGGTTCACGTCGCATAAAGAACAAAACGGGCCGGGGTTCGTGGTTTCCCACCCTAGCCGCAAAAAACAAGAACGCGGCGAGGGTGGGGCACCCGCATTCTCAATTGCGCCCGGCAAAAGAAAAGCGTGGCACTTGGAACCTGGCGGCCACGCTTGTCTCGTTTGCGCGACCTATGCGCGCAATGAAGATTAAAGTGCGCGCTCGGCTGTTTCGTCCTCGTCGAGGGTCGCAACGGCTGCGGGAGCCTTGCGGATGCCGCCGCCCAAAGCCGCTTCCAGGTCGACTTCCTCAGCGGGCACGCCTTCGGCGGCCACGGAATCAGCCTCTGCCACCACCGGCTCCGGCAGTTCTTCCTGGAATGCCTTGTCGCCGACCAGATTCACGCCCTCGGCTGCCGAGTCGGCGATCTTCGACGTGAAGAGCCGGATGGCGCGCAGCGCGTCGTCGTTGCCGGGGATCACGTAATCGACCACGGTGGGATCGCAGTTGGTATCAACCACCGCGACCACGGGAATGCCTAGCTTGCGCGCTTCCTTCACCGCAATGGCCTCGTTGTTCGAGTCGACGATGAACAGCGCGTCAGGCAGCCGCTTCATGTTCTTGATGCCGGCCAAATTTGCCTGGAGGTGCTTGCGCTCGCGCTCCAGCCGTATGACTTCCTTCTTGGTCAGCAGCTCGTAGCGGCCATCCACGGCCATCTCATCCAGTTCCTGAAGGCGCTTCACCGACTTCTGCACCGTGATCCAGTTGGTCAACAGCCCACCCAGCCAGCGCTGGTTGATGTAGGGCATGCCCGCGCGCGTGGCCTCTTCGGCAACGGCGTCCTGCGCCTGGCGCTTGGTGCCGACGAAGAGAATCGTCTTGCCTCCGGAGCACAGCTCGGTCACAAACTTTGACGCATCCTTAAAGAGCTTGAGCGTCTTCTGCAGATCGATGATGTAGATCCCGTTGCGCTCGCCGAAGATGTATTCCTTCATCTTGGGGTTCCAGCGCTTGGTCTGATGCCCGAAGTGAACACCCGCTTCGAGCAGCTCCTTCATTGTGATCGTGGCCAATGGGCCTCCTTCGTGGATTGCATCCGGACTGGCATTGCCGCGGCCCGGATTGAACCCGCTTGTGCGGGAGATTAAAAACCAGTGATCAGTGAACAGTTCTCAGTGATCAGTTTGTCTGTGCCTCATCCGTCTCGGTGCCGAACACTGACCACTGTTCACTGACCACTTGCGAGCGCTTTAGCGCTTGCTGAACTGGAACCGCTTGCGTGCGCCCTTCTGGCCGTACTTCTTGCGCTCTTTCTGGCGCGCGTCGCGGGTCATCAGGCCTTCGGCCTTGAGCAGCTTGCGCAGTTCCGGGTTGAACTCGACCAGTGCGCGGGCAATGCCCATCTTCACGGCATCGGCCTGCGCGGACACGCCGCCGCCGCTCACCGTGGTAAGCACATCGAAGCTCGCGGCCAGCTCGGCCACAACCAGAGTCCGCTTGGCCGAGACGCGCTGCTGCTCGGTGACGAAGTACTCGTCGAATCCCTTGCCGTTGACCTTCCACTCGCCCGTGCCGGGACGCAGGAAGACGCGAGCGATCGCCGATTTGCGCCGCCCCGTCCCGTAATACTGAACCAAATCTGCCATGCTTCTTTCAGCTCCTAGCTTTCAGCTTCTAGCTGCTAGCTTGTTCCTGCCCAGTTGGGCCTTTCAGCTCGCCTCTACCACTTTGCCTTAGCAAGAAAAAGCTAGAAGCTAGTGGCTAGAAGCTAAGAGCTGTCTTATCCGATTTCGAGCGCCACCGGCTGCTGCGCCTGGTGGGGGTGCTGGTCGCCGCGGTAAACCTTCAGCTTGGTGGCCATGGCGCGGCCCATCTTGGTCTTGGGCAGCATGCCCTTGATGGCCTCTTCCAGAATCTTTTCCGGCTTGCGGTTGAGCAGGCGGGTGAACGACTCCTCGCGCAGGCCGCCGGGGAAGCCGGTGTAGCGGCGATAGACTTTCTTCTGGCTCTTGAGGCCGGTCAGGCGCACCTTCTCGGCGTTGATGACCACGACGTGGTCGCCCATGTCGATATAGGGAACGTACTGCGGATTCAGCTTGCCGCTCAGCACGCTGGCGGCTCTGGTGGCCAGCCGGCCCAGGGTCTGGCCGCTGGCGTCCACCACATACCACTTGCGGACAATATCCTTGCCGCTCGGAACAAAGGTCGACATCTCTCTCCTGCCCTCTAACGCCCCGCCTGGCAAGAAATCCACAGACGGAGTCCCAAAATTTCTCGCGAAATCTCTCGCGCAAACTGCATTTGCCCGCGCAAAACACACGGGCTTGAACTCGACCCACTGCCAAACAAACCTGTTCGGGTGAGGATTGCGGGGGCCAGCCCTCCTCGGGCTCTGGCTCTGCCGGACTGCGTCCCGTGTCCAGCAGCCGGTGGCCTGTTGCAAGCGAACCCCTTTAAGGGGCGTTCACCAGCCGAGTCCGGGTGCAAACACACAGACCCCAGGCGCAACACCGCGCAAGGTCTTCAGAATACTTCAAAATGGGGGTGGAGTCAACGAAAAGACCAAATGCCCCGAGGACTTCGGGGGCCCGTGTCGATCCCGCGGCTCTTTCAGGAGATGGAATGGTTGAGGGCCAGATTTTTTCTTGACATCCGGAGCAATCTGGACCCAATCTTGACTTCACCGCTCCCCCAATCTGAGGAACCTTATCATGGGCGCTGAAACCGAGGATGGAGGTGGCGGGACACTACCGCCGAAGGAATCCGATAGCAAAGAACTCCTGAAATATCTCCGGGAAGAGAACGAAAAGAACAGGACAGCGCTTCGAAAGGATGCGGAGGCTACCCGAAAGTTCTTCGTCGAATCGATGAAGCTGGTTTCCTACCCGCTGACAGCGCTGGTTGTAATCGCGGGCTTCCTCGGGTGGAACAACATTTCAACCTTCAGGGAGGACCTTAAGAATCAGGCCCAGGCTGAAGTTAAGCGTTTAGTACCAACCGAAGTTGCGCGCCAGGTACCTGCCGAGGTTGAACGCGAGGTACCGGCCGTAGTTAATCGCGAAGTACCGGTCGAGGTTGAGCGCGCGGTGCCCCAGGCAGTTGATAGGGAGGTTAGGAGTGTCGTACCGAGTTCTGCCAATGAGGAGGTTAAGCGCGTACTGCCTACTGCAATAAATCAGGCGATAACCCAAACGGTAGTGGATACAAAAAGCCAGACTGAGGCTGCCATTAGGGACAAGG